>NZ_JAYMEI010000012.1:0-163969 GCF_037029365.1 Leeuwenhoekiella sp. CH_XMU1409-2
TTTGAAATAGATATGTATAATCAAAAACTAGCAGCATAGTCACTCAACTTAAAGTCCAGTTTTTTGTTGCAAGTCCACCCTGGAAGAACTTAAGGAATTAAAAAGCAGACACAACTGGTTAGAAACTAAATTAAACCTTACTAAGGCTGAACTAAAAAGGCTAATGGAATTTGTTCCACTTGCTATTGCAGGCAATAGTCTGGCTAATTTTTACGAGCAACTTCAATTAGAAAAAGAATTAAAAAACACTTCAACAAATCCTTTAGTTCTTAAGCGAGAACTTGAGCAATTTTCAAAACGATTTTTAGATAAACTTGATGTATTACAATTGTCTGAAAATCAAGAGGAGCAATTGAGAAAACAACTAAAGGAAGCTTTAAATGATAGACAGAAAGCTTCATCCACTCCGATAATACAAAACATTCTGTTAGATTACTCCGATGAGCAGTTTAACAAATTCGAGACACTTTATAATTATTTGAAAACTACGTTCAAAGATGAGTTTAATCGGGTCGTTCAGGAGGAGAAGGACTATCGTACTTTACTTAAAAATACCACAAAAAAAATAAAGGCAGGTGAAGCACGGAAAGATAACCCTTTAGCTAAGCAATTAAGATTAGAAAAAGAGCTGGTATCAAAGGAAATTCAAAAGCTACAATATAAAGGTAATAAGCTTAAAGAAAATTTTGGGGTGCTAAAACAGCAACAAAATTCTTTAAAAATGCAGTTGTCTGAGGTTGAAAAAAAATCTCAAATAATAGCTCAGGACTTAAAAAAGCATAAGGTAGCAATTACCTTATTAGAAAAAATTAATCTGGTAATTAAGCGAATTAAGGAGGAAAAAAGATATTCCTTGCAGAAAGCCATATCAGTAGGTTTGAAAAAACTCATGCATAAACAGGATTTTGTAATCGATGTTAAAGTGATTATAGATACTGATGTAATGGATATTGAGTTATTGGATGGCTCTGGAGCCTCTATAAATAAGGAAAACCTTTCTAAAGGAGAACAACAGTTGTATGCTACAGCTTTATTAAATGCTCTTGTTGAAGAGTCTAAAGTGAATTTTCCTGTTTTTATAGACAGTCCTTTGCAAAAATTTGATAAATTCCACGCTGAAAACATAATAAAAGAATTCTACCCTACAGTTTCAGATCAGGTTGTACTTTTCCCCCTACTGGAGAAGGAATTATCTGAAAAGGAATTCGCTTTATTACAAGACAACCTGAACAGCACTTTTCTAATTTTAAACGACAAGGCTGGATCACGATTTAAGAAAATAACAAAAAATAAAGAGCTTTTTGAATCATTTAGAAAGTACGAAGATGTTTACCAGTATTAAAACCAGTGAAGCAAATAAAGAAGTAGTAACGAAGTTAACGCGATCTCTTAATCTGGGTTCTGAAAATATTATAGCCCGTTTAGCCCTTACTTATTCTTTATCGCAAGAGAAACAACTAGATTTAAAGTTTATCATGGATTCAAAAGGAAAGGAATACTCAAAAGGCGTTTTATTTGGAGATCATTATAAAATCTATGCAGGAATGATCGTATTACGATATGGTTTAAGTATTAATGATAAAAACTTACCTAAATATCTTAAAATGCATATTGATGATGGACTGAATAAATTAAACCTAATAGAACCTAGCTATAATAGCTTGAATGATTTAATTTGTTGGAATGTATAAAAGATTATGGAAAAGTTTTTAAATCTCATTTTGTACTTTTTGATTGCAATATTATTCATCGGTACAATGGGCATATGGTTACCAGTATGTATCGATTATTTTAGTGAGGAAAAGATTGATAAATATTCCTTTCTTCAAAATTCAGCGACTTATTTTATTTCTATTGCAGTTGCTGGTTGTTTAGAACTAACTAAGTCTGTAATAGAAAATATAAATCTCAAAAACAAAGTAGGATTAGTCTTTTTATCAGTTTTAGTGCTTTTAGTTTCTATTGCTTTGGTTGTGCTAGCTATAGTTTTTTCAATAAAGGAAAATTTTGGTGTTGGTATATGGATTGTTAGTGCAGGCATAATTCTTTCATGGATCTTGTGGTGGTTATCAAATTTTCAAAAAGGGGATGTTAATCCAGCTAATGCATTAGGTGGTAATATTGAAGAATAATATGAGTTATTTAAAATTAAAAGCTTTCAAAATAGACCAGCCCTTAGCAAGTTTTTTTGTAACTAAGATTAAGGCTGAAGATTTACTTGAAATTTCTTTTTCCGAAGAATTACAATATGTCAATGATAGTGGCGAATTAAAAGGAAATCAAAGAAAACAAGATGAGAAAAGACTTAAAAGCATAGCTAGATATATTGATTCAGTAGAAATGTCATTTCCAAACTCCATAATTTTAGCCGTAAATTATAATAGAGATACAGGAGAAATCATTGAAGATGAAGAAAAGAGATGGTCGGTTCGAGAAATAGAAAACGACCTTTATGAAATTAATGTTCCTTCCAAAGAAAAGTTAGCGTCTGTAATTGACGGTCAACATCGTTTGAATGCATTTCAATATATTTCAAAAAAAGACAGAAAAAATTTAGACTTGGTTTGTGCTATTTTTTTCGATTTAACTAATTCCTATCAAGCATTTTTATTTGCAACAATAAATGGGAACCAGAAAAAAGTTGATAAAAGTTTAGCTTTGGAGCAATTTGGTTTTAATATAGAGGAAGAACCAAAAGAATCTTGGACACCAGAAAAATTTGCAGTTTATTATTGTCGTATTTTAAATTTTAAAGATTCTGCTTTCAAAGGTAAAGTTAAATTAGCTCCAATTTATCAAGAAGAAATTTTTTCTAGTATTAACAGGGATAATTTCATTGTATCGACAGCAACTGTCGTTGATGGCATATTGAGCTTAATTTCCAGCAATCCTAAACGGGATAGGGTTGAAATGGGACAAACTTCAATTTTTAGAGGAAGAAATAGAAAAGCGTTAAAAGAGTTTAGAGATTCCTCGCCCTTAAGAGATGCTTTTATTCAAAATAAAGATGATTTAATATATAATATTGTAAAAAAATATTTTTATTGGGTTGATGAATTAATTTGGAAGAAAATTGGTGCTGAGAATTCTTATATTATTAAAACCGTTGGTATTCAGGCATTATTTGATTTATTGAAAAAAATTCTTCAGTCAAATCCAGACGTTAATAACATTGATTTTAAAAAATATGTCGAGAATTTTTCAAAAGTTGATTTTTCGGATAACTATTTTCAGGCATCAGGGGTCGGTAAATCCCGAATTAAAAAAATCTTATTTATAGCAAATAATTTTTCTTCGACAAGTGATCTAAAAGATATTGATGCTACAAATGTTAGTAGAATTCTAGCCTCAGCGGGTGATTAATTTAAACGTTGTTTATTAAGTCTCAAAATACATTTGGAGCTAAAACCACAGAAATAAAATTTCTGTTTAGTCAGGCTCTAAGTTTATTAATGCTCGGTGACATTTTCTAAATGTTTTTTTCTAGTAAAACTAATTTTTAAAAATTTCGAATTTTAAAAAACAAAGGAGTATACACCAAATTTCTTCGATTATTTTTAAAGATCGAATTATTTAGTATTAAATACTGAAGAAGGGAAGATGATTTTCGTATCAGATAAATATTAAAATTAGATCTTTATGTTCTTTTTTTATATGCTTTTTTTACGAGCTTGCCTTTTCTTTCCTTTGAATATTTAAGAATATTATTTTCTTGTTCAACAAGTTCAAAAAAATCTGAAAGGGATATTTCTAAAAAATCGCAGATTGCAAATAATTTACTACAAGTTACATTATGATCTGTCGAGGTATATCTTTCCAGGCCAAGACTTTTTCCGATCTCTGCATAATAATCATTATTTGCATTAAGCAGAGCATTTGATTCTTTGCTCTTATAAAGCTTTTTTATTACTTCTGAAATAGCAGTAGTTAGTTCAGGTATTTTTATCTGTTTAGCCATTAAAACAAATGGACTAATAAAATATCCTGATTACAATTACACATGTGTAAATAAATTTATTATATTTGATTTGTTATTATATTTTTGCGAAACTTCTTTAAGTAACATATTAGAAGCATTCGCTTTGAATCTCGCATTAGAAAACTGGTAATTTTTGATTGTGTACGAGATGATAAGTATGAATGCCTACGACCCGGGCGTAGGTTCATTCCTTATTTGTACACAGGTATACCAGTACCTCTAATGCAGTAAGTTGAGCCACGCCCTTTTTTGTATTTAGGGTTTTTGCAAATCTTCAACTTACTTTTTCAAAGTCGTTTTCTTCTCTTTATAAAGCTTCGCACCCCTAAGCTCCCCCTACAATTTATTAAGACCAAAATGGTCAACGCATCATATTGCGCTATTTATTAATGGGCTTGCCTTGGCATCCTTAAATCAAATAAAATATGACAAACGTGCGAACGGGAGCACACCATCTTGCTAAAGCACCCGTGGGTTACCGGTCATTCCCTAAGTTTAATCGGTAGTTGGGTTGGGGTTGCATGCACTGCGTGCAGCACGGGCTTATACAGGTTCTGTATTAGCACTGGTGCATTAGCAGTAGTTTTTATAGGATGTTTTGTTGATTTTCTTTAGCGTGCGAATTGCCTTAATTCAGATAGTCGTTTAAGGAAAGTCTTCGGGTATGAGAAAGTATAGGTTCTATAGCAAGTTCTGTTCATTTTCTTTACTCGTCTAAAGAAAACGAACCAAAAGAAACGACGCCTTTTGGATAGGTATTTTTTGCTACCGCAAAAACCGCAAGTGCATCCCTAAATTTCCTCCAAGGCTTCAGAAATTTTTAACGGGATACCCTTGCTATACTGACCAAAAGGAAGCTTAACCCTTCGGGTTTGGATAGTTTGTAGTTAAGGTTCACGTTAAGTTATCCTTAAGTTCCCCTCCGACCTTGGTAAAAGAGTTAAAGGAGATGATTAAAGACGAGGACAACGAGAATGCTATACTGAAGAAAAAGAAGCCTTAAAACCAAATTTTAAAACTTTCTATAAAACACTTGAATTAGCCATAAAAAAATGACTATGAGAAAATAAAAAACACGCGTTAATACGGGTGTTAAGCAAAAGAGCCTTCCCCAAGAGTAGAGTCAGCGGGGAAGGCGTGCGCTTAAATAAAACTATTGTTTCATCTAATAACACGACGAAGTTATGAAAATTTTGACTACGCGCCTTACGGGGGCTGCGTGGATACTTGTTATCCTATTTTGGACAACAGGAAATCTACTTTGGGCTACTACGCCCCAACAAACCGTATCCGGTACCATTAGCGATACACAAGAAAATCCAATTCCCGGTGTAAGCATTCGCCTGTTGAACAGCAACACGGGTACGCAAACCGATCTAGACGGGGCTTTCGGCATTCAAGCACAACCTAGCGATACTTTAAGTATCAGCTATCTGGGGTTTAAAACGCTACGCCTACCGGTAGGGAATCAAACCACATTTACCATCACCCTACAACAGGACATCACCGATCTGGGCGAAGTGACCATCAACGCCGGGTATTACAACACCACCCGCCGTGAACAAACTGGAAGTATCGCCCGGGTAACTGCCGAGGAGATCGAGGGTCAACCCGTGACCAATCCCCTAGCCGCTTTGCAAGGCCGAATGGCCGGGGTCAACATTACACAAACTACCGGAGTGCCCGGAGGTGGATTTAATATTCAGATACGGGGAACTAACAGCATCGGTGAGGGCAATGACCCGCTGTATATCGTAGATGGGGTTCCGTTTTCATCAACTTCCTTAGGTAATGAAACATTGAGCTATATCTACCCCGGTACTAACTCTCCACTAAACAGCATCAATCCTGCCGATATCGCCAGTATTGAAATTTTAAAAGATGCAGATGCTACCGCTATTTATGGTTCACGTGGAGCTAATGGAGTGGTTTTGATCACAACCAAAAAAGGGAAGGCCGGTAAAACTCAACTCTCACTTGATTTGTATTCAGGAATTGGGGAAGTTGCTCACTTCACACCCTTGATGAATACTGAGCAATATCTTGAGATGCGTAGAGAGGCTTATACTAATGACGGGGTAACTACCCTCCCTTTTAATGCCTATGATGTCAATGGGACTTGGGACACTACTCGCAACGCCAATTGGCAGGAACTTCTTGCAGGAGATCAGGCTCGGCAGCAACAACTAAACCTGCGTTTTAGTGGCGGCACCAATCAAACCAGATATCTACTAGGAGGCACGCTGCGAGACGAGACCACCGTATTTCCGGGAGCTAACGGCTATCATAAAGCCAGCGTTTTGGCAAGCCTGCAACATAAGGATACCGAAGAGCGCTTTGCGCTTAACCTGTCGGTTAATTATGTGATCGACCGCAACGATCAACCGGGATCTGACTTATTTAGTTATACCCGTACTCTGGTACCTAATGCCCCTGAACTTTATACTGAAGATGGCGAACTGAATTGGGAAAACAGTACTTGGGCAAACCCATTAGCCACTTACCTGAATGAACGGTATGAGAGTAAAACGTATAACCTGATAGCCAATGCCAATTTATCTTATAAACTGCTTGATCAGCTGCAACTCAAACTTAATCTGGGCTATACAACATTAGAACTGGACGAAACACGCATCCTCCCTTCTACCCGATATAATCCTGCTTTCAATCTCGACAGTAGCCTCTCTAGCGTCTATGACAACAATGGGACACGTAAATCTTGGATTGCCGAACCGCAGCTCATGTATGAGCACGAAATTGGCTTATTAGAAATCAATGCGCTTGTGGGTGCTTCCTTTCAGGAAGACGATACAAAAATGCGCACCTTCTATGCTCAAAATTTTCCCAGCAACGCCCTGCTTGATGATCTGGCTGCAGCATCAGTTTTACAACTTGTGAAAAGCGAGGACGAGACCTATCGCTATCAGGCTGTTTTTGGACGCATCAACCTCAATTGGGATCGTAAATACTTGCTTAACATTACAGGCCGTAGGGACGGGAGCAGCCGCTTTGGAAACTCAAACCGATTCGCCAATTTTGGAGCGGTAGGTTTGGCTTGGATATTTACCGAAGAAGCTTTATTTAAAAACCAAAGTTTACTGAGCTTTGGAAAGCTACGGGCCAGTTATGGTATTACGGGAAATGACCAGATTGGAAACTATGAGTACCTCGACACTTATAGCTTGTCTAATACCAATTACGATGGGCTTATTGGGCTGGCTCCTACCCAATTGTTTAATCCTAATTTCAGTTGGGAAACCAATACCAAACAGGAACTGGCTTTAGAACTGGGCTTTTTTAAAGACCATCTTTTTCTGAATACGACTTACTTTAAAAACCGCTCCGGCAATCAACTGGTAGGCATCCCTTTACCAACCACCACCGGATTTAACACGTTACGCGCTAATCTGGATGCGACGGTTGAAAACCGCGGATTAGAGTTGGAATTGCGCAGTGTTAACTTGAATACAACCAACTGGAAGTGGACCACGAGTTTTAACCTCTCGATTCCAAAAAATGAACTAGTCTCCTACCCAGGTTTGGCAGGTTCGCCTTATGCCAACCAACTCGTAATTGGAGAATCGCTTACTATTCAAAAACGCTACGAGATCTCCGGCGTAAACCCAGATACGGGGATCTATGAATTTCGGGATTTTGATGGGGATGGCAATATCACGGCTACTGGTGATAAAGAGTTCATTGCCAGGGTTGATCCCCGGTATTTTGGTGGTTTGGGGAATGAACTATCCTATAAGAATTGGGATTTAAATTTCTTTTTTCAGTTTGTAGCTAAGGACAATACAGGTATCTATTCCGGCATACCGGGAGGTATGGTCAACCAGCCTGTAGCGGTAACTGACCGCTGGCAAGAACCGGGGGATGTCGCTACTTTTCAACAGTACAGCATAGGAAGAAATCGTGCTGTTGCTGATGCCTATCGTCGTTTTTTAGATAGTAATCTTAACTGGTCTGATGCTTCCTTTATACGGCTTAAAAACGTCAATCTAAATTACACCCTACCTCGAAAGCTTCTTAAATATCTAGAAGCACGCTTGTATCTACAGGGGCAAAACGTCTTCACCCTTACTGATTATACGGGAGCAGATCCTGAAACTTCATCTCCCCTGATTCTACCTCCCCTACGGCAGTTTGTGCTTGGAGCTCAATTCACCTTTTAAATTACTACTGATGAAAAACGATAAACAATTTTGGAATCGAGGGCTGGCTTCTTTACTTAACTTATGTCTAGCAGTTATAGTACTGGCTTGTGCAGATTTTGTAGAAGTAGACCTGCCCTCCAATCAACAGACTGGAACTTCGGTGTTCCAGGAACTCAAAACAGCCGAAGCAGCCTTGACTAATATCTACGCGATACAGCGCGAAGAAGGACTACTTAGCGGTAGTGCTTCAGGAATTTCCAATGCCTTTTCGCTGTATGCAGATGAACTGGAACTTAATGAAAGTGCTTCCGGGAGTGCTGCAGAGTTTGCTACCCACACCCTATCCCCCGCCACCCCACTTATTCAAACGATGTGGGCAAATACGTATCAAAGCATTTATGCGACCAATGCGGTAATTGAAGGGCTTCTAGAAAGTACATCCTTAACTCCTGAACAACGCGATCCCTTAGTGGGAGAAGCCTTCTTTCTGAGAGGACTGTTATATTTCTACTTAAATCAACTCTTTGGAGCCATTCCCTATGTAACTACTACAGATTATGCGGTTAACAGCCGTATTGAAAAGTCTGATGCCGCTACAGTTACGGACTTGATTCTGGCAGATCTGGAACAAGCGACAAACCTGCTTCCTGAGAACTATTCTAATACAGAACGTACAAGGCCTAATCGCTTTGTAGCACAATTAGTATCAGCACGTGTACACCTGTATGCTGAAAATTGGGAACAGGCAACTAGCCTTGTCAGCAGTGTGATTAATTCAGGCTTATATTCACTGAATGTCCATATTGATGAAGTCTTTAAACGGTCCAGTGCAGCCACCCTTTGGCAATTTAAACCCGAGCAACCAGGTTATAATACCTATGAAGCCCAAAGCTTTATCCTACTTACTGCTCCACCAACCGGTAATGCCTTACGGGAGGCCTTCCTCAATAGTTTTGAAGCGAAAGATTTACGAGCTGAAAATTGGATGAGTTCTGTTAGCGATGGGACAGCCATCTGGTATTTCCCCTATAAATATCAGGAATACAGCCCTACCGAAACCTCACAGGAATACAGTAAAGTAATTCGTTTGGCTGAAGCTTATTTAATACGAGCAGAGGCAAGGCTACGTAAAAATGATTTTATCGGAGCACGTGATGATCTCAACCATACACGATTACGGGCAGGGCTTCCTGCAATAAGTACGCTTGATCCCAACGCGCTGGAAGAAGCATTAATATACGAGCGTAAGGCTGAATTTTTCACAGAATTTGGGCATCGCTGGTTTGATTTGAAACGCTGGGGTCGCGCTGAAGCCCGGCTTGAAAATCTTAAGCCCGGCTGGGGAATTTCAAGTTACTTGTTGCCCCTACCAGAAACCGAACTTCAGGCAAACCCTAATCTTTTACCACAAAATCCGGGATACTAGTATGAAATATTTAAAAGCACTGATAAGCCTCATGTTCTTGCTTTGTCTAAATACTGTAGCAAAGGCACAACAACTAAAACCCGTTCAAGAAACCGATTATGAACGCTGGTATTCGGTCAAGGTCCTAAAAACATCAGCTGATGCTGATTGGTACGAAGTCTTTAAAGATTATGAAAATCGGCAAGACAGCTTAATGATTCGCGCCCGTCATTCTCAAAAGACCTATGAGATCCCTTTGTCCTCTAAACGAGAGTTTTATAAAGACTGCTACGTTTACGTAAAGGATCAAACAGTCAATGTACTGCATCTTAATACCGGCACTACCCAGACCTATGAAGGTTCTACCCATTTTGAATATAGTGATGATCTTGAGAAACTTCTTTTAAAACCTAAGGATCCTCTTAAGCCGCTTACTTACGTAGACCTTGATGGGCGGCATACACAAGCCTTACCTGCTTTAGAAAGCTATACTTTGAGTCCAAATGGTAAGTTGATGGTGGGCATTCAACACGTAAACGAAATACGACGGGTGTTGCTATTTGATTTACAAAAACCCCAGCAAAAACCACAGGTGCTAACGGAAGTCGATGCAAAGGCAGAAGAACTTATCTGGTCTCCCGATTCTGAAAAGCTGGCCCTTAGAACGGCAACGGACTCCATTAATCATTCCAAACTGTATTATTATGAGACTAAGGGTAGGAATCTACAGGTATTTGATCCTGATAAAATACCCGCGTTTCCAAAAGATCAAGAGCTTTGTAATGGTCCAAATTCTCAATTGCAATTTATATTCGCATCCACCGGAAGCAATCTGTATTTTCCCAGCAAGCCCAAAGTACGTCGCAAAGTGGTTTGGGATAAAACCGTAGATCTATTCCGAAGCAGGGATACCTACAAACTACTCCATACCCAGTACCGGGAAGATTATTTAAACTATCCGTTATATCACGTTTGGAATCCTAAAACCGGCTTGTATAGAACTTTGAGTGATTCTATTTGGTCAAGAACGGTACTTACCCATAACCAAGATTATGTGATCCGGGTGAAGCAACACCTGAATGAACCTACGGTAAAGATTGAGCAGGATGTTGCTTTAGAAGTTCTCAATATCCAAACCGGTAATGTTTTAAAAACAGTGGAACGTCTGGAGTACATCACTTCTAATCTGATGGTATCACCCAAAGGCAACTACATCAATTATTTTAAAGACTTAAATTGGTATGCACTGGATCTTAAAACCGGGAAAGAGCTGAACCTTTCTCAACTGATTGCCCAACCTCTGTATGATGTGGATTATGACTGGACGGGCTCTCCGGAAGCTTACGAAATAGCAGGTTACAGTCCGGATGAGACTTTGATATATCTCTATGATCAATACGATCTGTATCAGGTTGATTTAAAGACTCAAGAAGTAAAGCGGCTCACCTCAGGAAGCTCCAAAAAAAGAAGTTATCGTATCGTAAAGCAAAAGATCACCGATCCTTTTGAGCGAAATTACAGTTATGATACGGCGCCGGTACTGGACCTGAGTGAACCCCAATTTTTAGAAGTAAAAGGAGAAGCTTATGAAAGCGGATATGCATGGCTTGTAAATGGAACCTTAAAAGAAATCACATATGGAAACACACATTGCTATAATCCAATAATCAGGAACCAGCAGCTGTTGTATTTGGAGGAAGATCAGGATCTACCGCCCCGGCTTATGTTTTGGGAACCTAAGTTGGAGCATCCTAGAGTACTGTTTCAATCAAATCCACACTACGCGGAATATACTTGGGGTACGGCAAAACTTCTAAAGTTTGAAAATGCTAATGAGCAACCAGTAGCTGCTGCGCTGATGTATCCCTTTGACTATAACCCTTCGAAAAAATATCCGATGGTCGTAGAGGTTTATGAGGATAAAGCCAGTGAAATCAACAGGTATTGCAATCCCGGAGTAGTAAAAACAACAGGCTTCAACAGCAGCCATATGCGTAGTAAGGGGTATTTTGTGCTTTATCCCAATTTAAAGTATGAGATAGATAACGTAGGGGTTTCTGCCAATGAAAGCCTTAATGCAATCCTTGATCACAGCTTTCAGGAACAGGCGATTGACACCAATAGACTGGGCCTTATCGGCTATTCCTTTGGTGGGTATGAGACCAATTTTATAGTGACACATAATAACCGCTTTACCGCGGCGGTTTCCGGAGGGGGTTTCAATGATTTAATTCGAAGATATACTTCCCCTAGTGAAAGTGGAAAACCTGAATTCTTTCAGTTTGAAAATCACCAATCCCGAATGTCTAAACCCTATTATGCAATGAAGCAAGCTTATTTGAGGAATTCTCCTATTCTGGAGGTTGACAATATGGACACACCGCTTCTCTTATTTGCCGGAAAAGAAGATTATCATGTAAATTGGCACGAATCTGAATCCTTCTATCTGGCCCTTTCCCGAGCCCAAAAAGAAGTTAGCCTGCTACTTTATCCGGATGAAGCCCATCATTTTGTAAAATCAAGAGCAAGGAAGGACATTACCAGGCGCGTTACAGACTGGTTTGAGCATTATTTAAAGGAGAAATCAAAACCTGTATGGATGCAAACCAATGCATATGCTTATAAAAATAAACGAGAGTGATTTATGACTTTTTGATTGTATGTTGAGATAAATAAAAGCTGCATCCTTAGGGATGCAGCTTTTTGTATTCAATTAATCCTGAATACGATAGAGACGCTCAGGACAGCTCGTACCTTGTAAGTCGTACAAAGGTTGTCCTTCTAAAGTGGTACAGAACTCGTCATTTGCAACATCTGTACACTCAACGTTCATGTCTACACACTGATTTTGTGTAGGATCAAACTGATGACCATTTTTAATCGCAACATCTTTTGCGCTGGTCAACAGTGCTCCCCCTGCTGCCAGTGCTACTGCGAGTACCGGCAAGGTGAGTCTTCTTTTTACATTTTTCATAATTGTAAAATTTAATAATTAATGACCTACTCTAGTTCAGGTTTTCGGTCGTACTCCTGATATCGGCCGATATATTTTAAATGGCTTCCAGATCCAAAAAATCAGATCGTATTTCATAGATCACCAGATAGTCTCCCATCAGTGCAAACAGATGTTGCCCGGTTATTATAAAAGCTTTTGATTTTTCACCTTTATAATCATAGAGGTAAAAACTGGATACATAGTTTTGATTGTTTAGATCATACACATCTACAATACGGGCTTGATCTAACATTTTTTCAGATTCGTATTTTCCTAAACGACTTGATTGTATAAACAAATAGTGCGAAGCTGTAGTTGCATATTCCGCTACGGTTTGGGTGTTGGGACCCAATTTGTGTATAGAATCTTTAAGGGTTAATACTTCCAGTTGAGCAGTTGCTATGGTATCTATAAGTTTACCTTTCGTCTGTAGCTCTAGTTGAGTATTTAACAGTAAATATTCATTGCGATAGCGGTATTGATAAACCACGAGATTGAGCAAATCATTAAACAGCAGAAAGCCATTTACATCAAACACCCCATCTATCTGGGGTTCCAATAATTTAGGATAAATGCGAGTTTTACCAGTATTGCTTGTAATATTCCCCAACGCATAGTTCCCCGATGATGCAGCGGTAGTACCTATAATAAAAGTTGAGTCAGAGACTGGGATTATTTTATCAAAAAAAGCTCGTTTATATAGTTCTTGGGACATCTTTTGACCATCTGGGGTCCCTTGAAAAAGCACCGGTACACTGCCATCGTAGGTATATAATTGATCAGCATATACTTTATTTTGTATCGACTTAAAAGAGTAACTGGTTAAATTGGGTAAGTTGATGCTTAGGTTTTCTTTCGGCTCCAGTGTAAGATCGAATGACTTCAATTTTAAGGGGGCGGTGTAGTTACCCAGATACAGGCTTTCGTGTGCAATACCAGCAAAATAATAGGAGTTTACTTCGAGGTCATAAGCCTTATTAAAAGTAAGTAAATGGTGTGGATATCTTCTTATAAAAGCATTATTACGATGCAATTGCTCTTCTGATGTCAAAAAAAGAACAATTACCAATACAGAACTCCCGAATAGGCTTGTGCAGAGTTTTAATATTGTGTTTCGTTTTAACTCAAGAATAGCGCTTTTAGGATTTTGAGAAGCTACTAAAAAAGCAGTCGCAGCCAACAACAAACATACCCCATTAAAGATCAGATGCTCCGTCCAACCTAAGGATTCTAAAATCCCTCCACAGGAGCAGGGTACAAAATCAGCGTAGTTGAGAATGATTATGATATAGGTTGTAAAAGCCGTCATCAAACACAGACTGCCATATAAACCCACTCTTTTAGTTTTTGGAAACAGCAAGAGTCCGCTTAGTATATACTCACTCAACGGAACCAACCAAACCAAGACTCCGGCATAAGCACTGAGTAAGGGGGATTGTCCCAGCTGGACGCTAAAGGCTTGGTAATCCAAAAGTTTGGCGGTAGCAGCATAAACCCAGAGCAGAATGAAGAAGCCACTCACCAGATCTATAAACCATCTTTTACTGTTTCCTGTTTTTAGTTCCATAACCTTAACTATCAGAAACTAAAGGTCGGAACAGTTTTTAAAAGTCAGATTGACTCCTAAGTCCAAAATTTTGCCTGTAAAGCCTTTTTTTAGAGCCCTTTATAAGATAAAGGAGTTTGATCATAGTTCTTTTTAAAACATCGAGAAAAGTGAGCTGCACTGTTAAAACCACATTTTCTGGAAATTTCCTTTACAGAGCTATCTGTAGTTTGTAATAGCAGAGCTGCTCGCTTTAAACGTTCACTAAGGTGGAATTGATAGATGGTCATCCCAAAGGCTTTTTTAAATTCTGCCTTTATTTTAGTTGCATTGGTACGATGCAGCAGACCTATATCACGTAGAGATGGTAATGGCTTATCTAAATTACGCAAGCAATACATCCGTAAATTCTTCGCAAAAATCCGATTTCTAGCACTTCGCGATCGAACTGATTTGATTTGTTTTTTGGGAGCTCCACTGCGTTCTTTTAGATCTTCCAGCTTAAAATCTTCATAGATTAATAATGCATACTGGTGCTCTTTTTTATGTGTCAGAAGAGTTAAGCTACAATTTGATTTAAAGATCCGTTTATTTGCAGTATTAAAATCTAAGGGAAAAACTCTCGGGTTGGACTCTTGAGTTACATTATTAAACTCCTCGGTAAATAATGGAATAGAATACTCCGTAAGATAGGAATCAATAGATAATTCGCTTTCTTGAGGTACTTGTGCATATCCCAAAATTTCCAAAAAGCAAGAAGAACAATTTTTAAGTTTACCTTTTGAATCAAAAATCAATATCACCGGCGCAGGCCTTAAAAAAGAATTGGCGTAGCTACCAAAATTAAAAAATGTAATTTCTTCACTCAACATATTTAAAAGTACGCCCACTGTATCAATAGCATCCAGCCGTGGTGAGGGTTTATACCGAAATTCAAAATTGCCTACTGCAATTTCAATGATTTGATCGGACAGTTGTTTGAATCGCTCTTCCTTTGTACGTTCCATCTGCTATAGATTTTAAGTTATTTACTTGAATTGACTCAAGAATGTCAGCGCCTTGCTCTCCTCTTTAAAAACTTGTATTGTGGTATTTACAGCAGTAGTACGTAAATACATGTTCAACAGAAATAAGGTATAGTTACTTTCAACCAAAAAAGCCTGTGCTTTAGTAAGTAATGATCCTTGATTTCCAAGATAATCACGTGCAGCTTTATCTGCTCCATAAACTGCCCGTAAGTCACAAAAAATAGGATACTCCATCCCGTTTTGTAACTCTAGGCGCTGCAGCACCACTTTTTCAGCCATCACTAAATCAATACAGCGCACCGGTTTATAGACAAAAAACACAATTCCGTCATCTTTCCACATTTTTGCATATTTATTATCAATCACCATCCCGTCAGCAATTTAGTCCTATAAATAGCATTCATTTTTAGCATCAGTTTTATGCAAATGCGTGCACCTATTATGAAAAACGAATATTTAAATTTAATTAAAATGATTTTGTGTCGAATTGACTCTAAAGCCCAAATGCTTGACTATAAAGTCCAAATTCTTAACTACCGGTTATTATTTCTCTTATTTATAACTAGCTTGTAACATAATCTAAAGACTACACGATGGCTCAAGTTAAACACACCAATTTCCTACCTATAGTACTCCAAACAACCCCTCAGTTTATAAAATCTGATAGTGCTCTGTTTCCTGTTGTAGATTATAAATTCTTGGAAATGCATCAAAAGAATCATGATGTGGTATGCCCAAATTTGAGCGGGAGGATAGATCTGAAGGCATTTCAAACCTACAGGCAGCTTTTGTATCAAACCATTTTAAGAGCCCGAAAATTATATATGAATCAAATCGATTTTGGTTTGAGTGCCAACTTTGAAGAGAGAAAACGGGTTGCAACTGTAATTCCTAAACAGGCTTTAGTGCATACCGATGATAATTTTTTATTAGAATACTTAGAAATGATGAGAACCAGCAACTAAAAGCAAGAAGCCCTTCCAATAAGACGTGATTGATTACCCACTAATCCACTACACCAGTTGAAAGTTCTACTGCCTCATTATTTATTAACCCGCCTAGTTAATAATACGATGTTTACCTCTGAAATACACAACTTTCACCAACTTCTCAATACCCAAGTGCTGGGGCTTATAGATCCCGTTAAAAAAGCAAACTCAGGAATTGAAATCGCTAATGACTCCCTTTCTAAATTAAAAGAAATCGTTGAGCAGGAGGATTTTGAAAACGTTCCCGAAGAAATTGATTTCTTTAAAAACATCAAGCCGTGTCCGATGAGTTACCTCATTTACTTCTCGGAGATGCGCTCTTGTGAATCTCGTAAACCCAAAGCCGGAGAAAGCTTTCAGATTCAATTCTTTGAAAAAGAACTGCGTAAAATCAATAAATTCTTTTATCGGAATAATGATTTTGTTCAATACATGGAGCAAGGACATTCGTATATGGATCATCAGCTTTTTACGCGTAACCACCGTAAAAACTTCCCATTCACACCTACCATAAACTATTATCAGTATCCTGAATTCTCCAGTTCTCACGATATGCTCTGGGCAAAAATACAAGCGATGTATCGGCTGATCCATTATATCCGGGAAGCTATAGAATCCTTAAAACCCGGTATTATCGAAACCTTCCCGCCCCAGAAACATCCGGTTATGGTTTGGTCGGGTTCCAAAACGGCTTTGGTTGAATTGATCTATGCGCTTTTTGCCTCGGGAGATCTCAATCATGGAACTGCTGATATCAGTACCCTTACCACTTCCTTCGAAGATATCTTCAATATCAAACTCGATAATATCTACAAGACCTATTCTGAAATCAAAGCCAGGAAAAACACACGTTCAAAATATCTTGAAAGCCTCATCGTGGCTTTGGAAGCTAAAATGAATAAAGACGACGAATAGTTCCTCACAAAATACCTCTGAGTAAATTACAAATCGGTAGTAGAAAATGAATTTTATTTCAAGTTGATCCTTGGAACTTTGCACCCTTTTGCGGTGCCATAAAAAATCCCACCTCTTCGTAACTACGAAAATGAATTTTTAAAATTCTTAGGCGCTTTCATTTTTACGTTTGTGCTCTTTGTACTATCAAAAACATCCAAAACAGCTCAAAATTAATGCTTTTTAAAGACTGTTAAATTTTTTCCCACTACGAAGCCCCTTGTGAATAATTCCCATCAAACCTATTCAAATTCGTAGAACGAAAGTCAAACCCAGATAGGGGCTGTCAACAAAAATGAATGAACCTCGATAGCCCCTTTCTATTAAAAAACAGCATTATGCCAGCAACATTGATTACTACAGATGATCTGCGCGAATTCAAAACGGAATTGCTACAAGAGATCAAAACACTTCTTAAAAATCAGGGTTCTGAAAAACTCAAAAGATATCTTAAATCTACAGAGGTTATGGAACTGCTTCAGGTAAGCCCGGGAACCCTTCAAAATCTACGAATCAACGGTACCCTCCCCTTTACTAAGGTAGGTGGTATTCTCTACTATGACCACGAGGATATCACCAAATTGATGGAAAACAATCGGATTGATTATGGACTAAAATCATAGGCTATGAATTATATAAAGCTTCTCAATACAGCTTTTGCCAGATTCTACGAAGATGATCGCCTCAATCCAGCCCATATTAGCTTGTATATAGCCCTATTTCACCAGTGGAACAGCAGTAGGTTTGCACCTATTTTTTATGTCAGCAGGCTTGAGGTGATGCATATGGCTAAGCTGGGATCTAAATCTACCTATCATCGCTGTGTAAACGATCTGCACGATTGGAATTACCTGTGTTATTTCCCCTCCAAAAATCCCTTTAAAGGAAGTAAAATTAAGATGGCCGTTTTAGATTCAAGTACTGAACCTGAAACGGGACACTACAATCCTGAATTAGAACAGCTGGCGGAACACTACAGTCCCAAACGTGTACCACTAGAAGAACACTACCGTCCCACCAGTGAACAAGCCTTGGTATCTAATACAAACATTATTAAACATAAAAACGGTATTAAAGAACCAAAGGACAGACAGGCTGTTTTTATTTTTTTTAAACAAAAAGGATTTAATGCCGATGAAGCAAAAAAATTTTACAGGCATTATGCTCAAAAGAATTGGCAAATAGGTACTGAAGATATACGGGACTGGCGCGCTATTGCCAACAGTTGGATGGAAAAAACAAAGGAATTCGAACAGGAGACCACGTCAAAGAAAACCCAAGAGTTCCAAATACAAGACAACTTACGAACCTGTAAACACAAAGATTATGGACAACCCCTCTAAGATCACTGAAGGTGGGATTGAGTATTCATTAGGCTCTTTTAATGGCAAATGCGTTCGCTATGATTTCCCAAAGATATTGACGTATTTAGAGGCCAAAGGAAAACTTCTCTTTGGTGAAAAATTCAGTATACAAAAGGAAGATCAAGACATCCTATTAAAACTCTGCTCTTACTTCATTAACGACCAAAAGAACTGCAAAACCTACAACATCGATTTAAACAAAGGTATTCTCCTCTCGGGGCCTGTAGGTTGTGGAAAAACAAGTCTGATGAAATTACTGCGCCATTTGGTGCCTCACCAACGCCCGTATGAAATGATCCCTTGTAGGAATGTATGTTTTGGATTTAATCATCTAGGCTTTAAGGTTATTGAAGACTATGGGAACCATAAGTTTTTCTGCTTTGATGATTTAGGCGTAGAACCTCCCGGAAGGTTTTACGGTAAAGACCTCAATGTTATGGGAGAAGTGTTACTGTCTCGCTACGAGCTGTATCTGAACACGAAACGAAAAATAAAAACGCATGCAACTACCAATTTAAACGCTGAAGAATTAGAAGCGCGCTACGGTAATCGCGTTCGCAGCAGAATGCGGGAGTTATTCAACTTAATCGCATTTGATCAAAATACTGCGGATAAGAGGAAATAATTTCAATTTTATACTAATTATAAATGAATATTAGCCTACTAATTTAAAGTCAGCAATTATCCCAAACATTGTACACTTATACAAACATAATTTTAAAGTCCCTCTAAATTAAAAAGTTAAATTTTCAAATCTTTCTTATCAAAATTAAATTTAAGATTATCTTTGAATATCATTACCCTAATAAGGTAACTTTTTATGAAGGTATGTTTTGCAAATAATAAGCTTAGAAAGCAATTATCGAGTATTTCTGATATAAAACGACACTTTGGTAATAATGCAAAACGCGTTGCATCTCGAATAGCAGATATGGAAGCTGCAGATAACCTAGAAATTTTAATACAAATACCACCTGCTAAGTGCCATCCATTATTAGGTGATAAAAAGGGTTTATGGGCAGTAAGCGTTTCCGCTAATCATCGATTAATTTTTGAAATATTGAATGATCCAATTCCAATTATACGGAACAATGAAGTTGACGTAAAATGCGTGGACAGTGTTCGAATTGTAAAAATCGAGGACTATCATTAAAGAAGACATATTATTATGAGCAAATTAAAAGATGAAATAGCCTTCTTGTCTAAACCTGGGGACACAATTTTGGAAACAATTGAATTTCTGGGAATGAGTCAGGTTGAATTAGCAGAGCGTCTAGGTAAGACAGCTCCAAAAGTGAATGATTTAATTTCTGGTAAAGAGGTAATTAGTCTCAATACCGCTTTGAAATTAGAAAAAGTTCTTGGAATAGATTCACAATTTTGGATTAAACGGGAGTTTATCTACAGAGAGAAACTTTTGAAATTAAAAGAACAAGAAGATTACGAAAAATACAAGAAGTGGCTTTCTATACAACCAATTACAGTTTTAAAATCATTAGGTTATCTGAAAATAGAAACGATTGGTCCAGAGATGGTCGACGAATGTCTTAAATTTTATGGTGTGGCTTCACCGCAACAGTGGGAATCAGTATATGTAAATCAATTTTTATCATCTAATTTTAGAAAGAGTAATGCTTATGATTCATCTCTTGGCGGTATATCAGCATTTCTTAGAATAGGAGAAATTGAAATGATGAGAATGAAACTAAATAAATTTGACAAAACCGTTTTCAAAAATTCTCTAAATAAAATTAAAAAAATTGTTCAATCTCATCCTTCTAACTTTGCAGAAGAGCTTATGGAAATATGTGCATATTCAGGTGTGGCTCTTGTTTTCACATCTAAAATTCCTAAAGCACCAATAAGTGGAGTTTCAAGATGGGTAAGAGGAATTCCTTTAATCCAATTAACAGATAGGTACAAATGGAATGATCAATTTTGGTTTTCGTTTTTTCACGAAGCAGGTCACATTCTACTTCACGGCAAAAAGAATATCTTTATTGAAAACTCTGATATTATGGATTATACTAATATAAAAGAAACAGAAGCAAATGACTTTGCTAGAAAATTTTTGCTACCTCCAAAATTCCTAGAAGATGTTCCCTCAAATTTTAGTGAGAAAGATTTGAGAAAAATTGCTAAGATTTATAATACTCATCCCGCAATAGTTATAGGCCAACTCCAACATCTAGGCAAAGCCCCGTACTCATTTGGAAATAATTTGAGACTGAAAGTTGATTTATCAAAAATAATAGAGAAAGGTAAATATTAGAATTATGGACAATGAATTAATGTATGTTCCTGTTTTTCGCAGTAAGCAACAAGAGATTCAAGTTTTAAAATCCTTTGTGTTTGATAAAAATGTATACCCGTATATAGAAATAATCAAGGAATTGGATCGAGTATCAAAGCAATCGAATAAAGAAAAGCAAATATCTTTATTTGGAGGTGAAAACAAGAAAACATTTGAGTCCGTTTATGGTTCATTGATAAGGTCTATAAGTGCCCAAAAGATTTTTATTGACCTTCCTACTCATCTTTCTCCAGATAGAAATATGAAGCAAGAATCGCTTAACTTTTTAAGAACAGTTATTTCAAAACGAGAGAAAAGAACTTCTTATTTAATGAAGTTAAAACAATACTCCGATAAAATAATTCCTGTCATATCATCTTATCTCCAAATAACAGGTGAAAACGATTCAATTTATCTTCAAGCTCAAGAATTAAAAAAAGTATTCCCAAGCCTAGCATATAGAATTATGGTCGCTACTTATGAACAAGACATTTCAGAAATAATCAAAACTATTAGATCTAAGGACTATATTTTTATTGATTTTGGAGAAAATATTTTAGAAGAAAATGATTGGGAAGCTAATGATATTAAGGATGCGTTAAAAGACATTAACGTACATAAAATAATACATCGTTGTCACATACCAGAAACGATTACAATGAGTAGTCTTGAACATGGTCAACGCATTGAAAAAATAGATAACAGTTTACCATATATTTATAAAAATATAGGAGGTAATAGTTTTTCAGATTTTGTTGGGATTAAGAAGGATAATATAACAAATGGTGGAGTTCAAAGTCCAGGTTTAATTTTTTATGACGCAGTTGAAAATGCGTTTTTTGGATACAGATATACTTATGGAGGGCATAAAAAAGGCGAAGTAAAACCTGATCTTAATGAATTTGAAACTACCATAGTACCTGCTGTTTTAGCCTCCTCCTCTGTTAAAAGAATGAGGGCAAAAAATCTAGATTATTTAAATATTCAAAATTGGGGATGGAATATTTTAAATAAAATTAATAATGGAGAGGAAAACGGAAAAAGCCCTGCCAAATTCAAAAGAATAAGTATGCAACATTATCTGCACTGCATTCAGCAAAAAATGAGAGATCAAGAATTTTAATTAGTTTTAATGATAGTAAATGTCTCTTGGATTCATATTGGTCTTAAAAAAAAATTGAATATCAATTGGAAGAATATTTTTTTGATGATTTATTAAAAATTGCCATTTTTCTTGATATCTATTTTTTAAAATTATTTTGAAAATTTTATTAATCTTTTTTGCTCCAAATTTATCATTGATATACTCAATTTTGTCCGTTTTAAAACCTTGAAATAATTCTTTTTTAGATAAGAGATTTAATTGTACAATAGATTGAATACCGTTATTTAGAATTGCTCTTCTTGACCTAATGAGCTCTCCATTCTTAAATATGAAGATTCCATAATTTTTAGGAAGTATTGCTTCGGCTTTTATTTGATGTTTAATATCAAGAACAACATAATTATATTCAAATGCCTTTGAATAATCATTTATTTGCTTATTTAGCTTGGAAAGATTATCATAGGCTGATTTGATTTCATAACTCGTAGTTTTTCCGTTTATAGTTACAAAATCAACTCTACTATCAGCTACTGGTATCTCGAAAGCTCCAATCATATCTTTTTTGTCTTCTAGCTTTTCGAATAGCTTGAATTTAAGCACCTCCTCACTTTGATAGTTCTTTACATAAAGATCATTAAAGAGTTTATGTAAATCAAACTTAGAATAATCATTAAAATTTTGCATTGGAAAAATATCATTTAATAATGATGTTAATCTTATCGAATATTCCAATGGATTATACTTCCTTAAAGTTGAATTGAAGGAGTCTGATATTTCACGAGGAATTAAGTCTGTTTCTATCATCGTTCAAAAATATTCTTATTTTCTAACTTGAAAAATTAATTTTCTAATGATTGTTCTGTTGAAATAGATTTATCAGATTAATAGAGTATAATGCAAGATATCCCTTAAAGTCATAATTATCTTAGATTTAACTCTATTAATAAATTAAGCAATACTAAGGCCCAGTAAGTTTTGAACTTGAAACTGTTTAAATTCATACTCAGATCTATCAACTCAAAATCCAAATCCAGCAATACTGCCTGCATTTCCTCATTTGTTGCACATATTGCTTGAAAGTTTACAAACTTTACCTGTTCTTTTTAACCTCAGTTTTTTTACAAAGCGCTTTTGAGTTTGATAGTCTATCCAGTCAACAACATCTGTGTGGCTATTTAACGCTTCAAATAGATATACTCTAATCCTAAGGGGATTGAGATTATTCGAAAGGTTGCAATGCGAGTAAACAAATTTATCCACTTTCATGGCTAGAGGCATCTTATTTCGATCAGTTAAGAAATTAGTGTACCGCTGACCTTGATAGATAAAAATCTGAGGTTAGTTAATCTATAATTTAGACACTGTTGTTCCTGTGTCAAACACAGAACTATCTCCTTATCTATAAACTTCTCTGCTCTGGATTCAATTACCCCGTGGCTAAAATTAATGAATACCCGTAAAGACCTGTTAAATTCCTGCCCGTAAAACTAGCAAATTTGAATGGACAAAAGCATCCAAATGACGTTTTGAAGCTTCATTTTGAATTATGATTTTCTAGTTATCAACAGCCTGCGATGAAAATCCCATAGCATCTAATGCAATTTGAATGTATTTGAAATCATTAGGTTTCAAATAATATTTTATTCACAATTATTTGACTTACAGTGTTTTAAATACAAAAAATAAGTAATTTTCAACAACATCAAATCATCACAAATCAAAAACGAATTCTTATGAAAAAATCACTTTATCTATTCGCAGTTTTAATCTTGAGCTCCGCTGCCGCTTTTGCACAGATTGGAGGAATTGAAGATTCTGTCAATGATGTTTCCGACACCATCCGTGCTGTATTCCCAATTATTCTAGGCGTTATATTTTTAGTAGGATTCTTATTTAACGCTGGTCATTTCTTTGGAGAGAATGCCGATCTCAAAAAAGGAATTACCCGGGTTTTAGTCTTTGTACTGATAGCCGGTGGTGTCGTGGGCATCTTCTCCTACCTCATAGGTATTGTGGTCTAAATCATCAAATGTGATTAAGCACAGACTTATGAAAAAGTATGAAGTCTATAAAAACATCAGAAAACGGGCGGTACTCTTTGGCCTCCCGCTTTCGCTGTTTGCCCTGATGATGTGTAGTATTCTTTGCTCTTTAATGATCATCATCTTTTCCTTCGGTTTGCTGATGGTTATAAGCATACCGTTTTGCAATGCCCTACTTTATGTTGTGCTGCTCAATCTGGAGCGGATTAAGTCTTATCCCATTTTCGGATCGCAATTTCCCAAGCAGCTAAGCAACAAACTCAAGCCTTTAATCACGTATAGCACCCTATAATATGCAGCATATTCATCCCATAATAATCCTTGATCAAAACACGCTATTTAGTAGTAATGGTGATGTGGTCCTATGTTATCAAGGTCAGTTACCGGAACTCTATTCCTTATCTGAAAAAGATTATGAGGCGCTTCACGCGTGTTGGTTTCAGGCCTTAAAAAACTTACCTGCGGGAACTATCATTCATAAGCAAGATGTGTATCAGAAAGCCTGCTATACAGGAGAGAAACTACCTAATTCGAGTTTTTTAGAACGAGCCACAAAGCGACATTTTGAAGGACGCCAGCAGCTTAGCCACCAGTGCTATTTGTTCTTTATTCTCACTAAAAACAAATCAATTTCCAATGCGCGATATATTAATCCCTTCAAAAAGACTCCAACACAAGCACCCCAAATGCTGGACGATGCTTTACATGATTTTAAAGCGGCTGTGGATGATGCTATTGCCTTTATCAATAACAGCCGCAAAATGGTTTTTGAACCGCTTAAAGAAACTGCTATTACGCAGATGACACAAGCGTATTTTAATGGTTTTAATGAAGCGGTTACCACAGATATTCTATTAGATAAACAACGCGTGACTATTGGTGATCATTATTTTGATACGTTAGCAATTAACAGCGAACTGTGTTTTGGAGAGGGAGTACAAACCAGTACCATCAACGAAAAATTCACCGCTGACGATTTTGTATTCCATCAAGGGTTCATTGAAGGTCTAGGATTAGGGTTGAATGAGAATCATATCATCAACCAAATCATAGTGCTTGACGACAAACACAAATGGCGAAAACTGTTAGATAAAAAAGTAGATGAACTTAAAAAGAGCTCCAACTTCGGGTCACAAAACAAGGTGATCTTAAACAAGATTGAGCATATTCTACACCAGATCAATACAGATGAAACCTCTCGGGTAATTCGCGGTCAGCTTAATGTGATCTATTGGTCAAAAGACGTAAAAACACTCGATGGAATTAAGAGTTCTATAAAGACCGCCTTTAAAGAATTAGACATCCTCCCCTATTACCCTAAAGGGGATGCCTTAAAAAATTATATACTTAACAGTTATTGTGGTTATGTCTCTCACTTTTCGGATTCCGATTTATATGTAACTGACTTGAAACACGCTTTATGCTTACTGAATCACACTACAAACTATAAAAGCGATCCACATGGTATCTTATTTAATGATCGCCTGCATAATTTACCGGTGCTTAAAGATGTTTGGGACGCCCGTAAAAAGCGCATTAAAGCTCGAAACTTTGCCATTTTTGCACCTACAGGTGAAGGAAAATCCTTTCTGGCTAATAATATTCTTAGACAATTTTTTGAGCAAGGAGTACGTCTGGTCATCATTGATCTTGGAGGCTCGTATACCAAGTTCGCTAAACTTTATCCTGATGATCATATTGTATTGCGCTATGAAGCCGGTTCTAATTTAGGGATCAACCCATTCTTTATTTCTGATAAACGTGATCTCACCTCAGACCGCTTAGAAGATTTATGTGCTTTTCTCTTTGAACTCTATGCTTCCGGTAGCGCTGTAGGCAAATCGCAAGCCGTCGCTCTTAAAAAATTAATTGTGCGTTATTATAGGGATAACTCAAGGAAGCATTCGCTATCTGGGTTTTATTTCTTTATTGAAAGCCAAGGTATTTCCTTAATGCAATCCTTAAATATTCACCTAGAGTATTTTGACCTTCAAGAGTTTCTTCATGTGATGTCTGAATATGTGGGTGATGGGCTATACAGTTATCTCTTTGAAATCGCAGAGGATCAAACCTATAAAATCGAAGATAAGCGTCTGATCATTTTTGAATTAGATGAAGTAAAGGATAACAAAGAAATCTTGTCGGTGATGCTTAAGCTAATAAAAACAGCTGTGCAACGTACTATATGGCAAAACAAAGCAGAACGAGGTATTATCTTATTTGATGAGTTTGCCAAACAACTCAAGTTCGATAATGTTCTGGAAAGCGTGGAGTTTTACTATCAGGCCATTCGTAAACAGAATGGAGCGATTGGAATCATTTTACAATCCATCAATCAACTGCCTGCCAATGCAACTTCGGCAAGTATTTTAGAAAATACGCAGGTTCTCTATAGCCTCAATAATGAAAAAGGTTATGAAGAATTAATCAAACGATTGAATCTATCCAGTCACGATCGTAATCAATTGCATTCGATCAGAAATAATTTTAAAGGTGCTCGTAAGTATACCGAGATCTTTATCAAAATAGGAAAATCCAGTAACATCTTTCGCTTGGAAGTTCCTCCAGAGGTCTATGCTGCCTATCTCACTGATGGTGAAGAGAACGAGGAAATTATGAAACTGTATGAGGACACACAAAATATGGAGTTGGCCATTCAAGAATTTATCAATAAAAAACACGAGTTATGAAACTAGAATATCCATTAAAATTCTCGATGCTAATAATAATTGTGTTGCTTCTTTTGCCCGGCCGTGCTACGGCCCAGGGGATGCCGGTTTATGACAATACCAATTTTGTTAGTCTGGTGAAAACTCTGGTAGAATCTGCCAAGCAGACTACCCAACTTTTAAAAACGGTGGAGTTTTTAAAGCAACAGAAAGAGAACTTAGAACAAGTAAATTCCGTTATACGCCAACTCAAAGCGGTACGGGAGATTGGGAACAACAATTCCAGATTGATCAAGGTCATGCAGAATGAGTTACGAAGTATTTTAAGCAGTCCCTACATCAAACCGGAAGAGGTCACACTTTACAAATTCTTTCAATCAGATTGTTGATAATTCATTGGAGACGATGGATTTTATAGATCAAATCCTATCCAGCAACTTTCTCAAAATGTCTGATGGGGAGCGTGCCAAGATCCTTAAGGAGAAAGAAGAAGAATCTCAAGAAATGGTATCTGAGATCGATATCAAAACCAAACGCTACAGAGACATCATATCCTTTCGTCAAATGCAGGATAAAATCAATAATCGAGAAACTCAGTTTTAAAAATGGTTCTAAACGTAATTTTAGGTATTGGATTGGAGTATGTAGATACGCTGTTTCAAACCATCCAGAACAGTTCCTTTTCCCAGTTTACCATTACCGGGATGAAAACTCTTGCCGTCCTTTTTTTTCTTGTCAACCTTATAAAAAAGTACAATGAAGGAATCGCCGACAAACACGGATATACCTGGGGATTGAGTCCGCAAGAATTGGCTAAAAATTTTGCTGTGGTCCTACTGGTCATATTCTCTACTCAGATCTTAGGATTTTTTGATGGTATTTTACTCGCTGTAGAAACGCAATACCGAGATACTGCTCCCGCCATCTTGCCTTTACAAATGCAAGATATCCCAATCGAAGAAGAAGTGGGAATGCTTGAGGCAACTAAAGCAGCGATGGCATTACTCTACGAGGCTCTGGTCACCCCTTTGTTTGGATTTAAAATTTTCGCATTTATTGCGAGTATCATTTTATGGATCTTAGACTTGTTTATCTATCCGTTATTTCTCGCGGAGCGGTTTTTTCTTCTAGGCATTATGCAAGCATTTTTCCCTTTAGTGATGAGTCTTGCCGTCTTTGAAAAATTTCGCTCTTTAGCTTATGGCTTTTTTAAGCTCTACGCAGCGGTCTACATGCTGGTCCCTGCTTTCTTTTTAGTCAACATCTTCATCAATGCGATATATGCTGAGCTCAACGAAAACTTTTGGGAGCAGCTCTTTGGCTCCAACTACATGGAAGGTTTTTTTGCTCCCGTGGTACAGTTTGGTTCTGTGGGGTTTATTGTGTTTCTAAAATTCAAACTCTACCGGCGGGCGACCTCTTTTACCCTGCGTCTGTTCACTCAATAAATCCAATACTATGAAAACACCTTATTCAAACATTTATGCTGTATTAAAAACCAATCGCTTCATTGTTTATAGTTGTGTTGTCTCTACCACACTCTGTGTGCTGTTCTCGGGGTGGATGGTATATTCTAGTTATCAAAAGTTTGCTTCCTCTGCTTTTGCCATCAGTACTACTGGTGAAGTGATCCCCTTGAGATTAACGACTGAAAGAGAGCATCTTGAAGTTGAGGCCCTGGCTCACCTTGACCTGTTTCATCGGTATTTCTATAACATCGATGCGAGCAATTATTCCAAAAATCTGGATAAAGCATTATGGCTGGGTAATAGTTCAGTCGATCAAGTCTATCAGCAAAAGCGTGCTGATGGTCTCTACAATAGACTCATCCAATATTCTTTAGTACAACGCGTGCTTCAAATAGACTCTCAAATTGATCTAGACGCCAATCCTATACAATTTAAAACAACCCTGACCTTCGAGATCAATCGGGGAAGCGTAACCGATACGTATCAATTGCAGACCACAGGAAACTTAATTTCTGTTGCACGTAATTTCCCTAATAATCCCCACGGCCTGCTTATCACAAACTATTTTGAACAGCATCTGCAAAAAATCGATTCCCAAGAGTAATTCTTAAAACCAAGCTTATGAAAATTGAAAAAAACAAAATTGTATTTGCCGCTGTTCTTGTTGTGATCGTGCTATTCCTGGTTTGCTATGGAATCACGCTTTCAAGGGAGGATCAGCCCGATAAACAACTTACCAAAACTGAAATTCCAGTACTAGAACAGGAACAATTGGAGTACGAATCAAAACTCGATGCTTTGAACGATCTAAAAAAAGTCAAACCTCAAACGGCCCCCAGTATTTATGATGAAAACTTATTGGATTCTTTGGGGTATTACAATCCGCAGTATGCTGAGCAAGAAAAACAACGGGTGGTTGACAGTATTTATCGTGCCAATCAAAAGCTATACAATGCCCAAGAATCCCAGACCTCTATAAAGACTTCAAATCAAAAAGCTATACCCGCTGAACAAAGTTCCGAAGTACAGCAACAAGAACGCCAGGTGGTCCGTCAGGAATTGGGGTTAGAGCACCAACTCTTTTTTGCTGCAGCAACCTCGACGAGCCTAAAGGTTACTCCTATGAGTACGGGCAAAACTAACGTAGTTCAGGCCGTTGTGGATGGAGATCAAGTGGTCAAAGCCAATTCCAGGATAAGATTGCGTCTTACAACATCGGTAAGCCTGCCGGGAAGTAAGATCCCCAAGAACACCGTGGTATTTGGTACGATCAGCTTTCAGCCCAATAGAGCCCTTATAACTATTGAGCAACTCAAGCACCACCCGGTTACTATAATAGCCTATGATTTGCAGGATGGTCTAGAGGGAATTTATGTAGAAAACAATTTCAGAGCACAGGCGAGCAGTGAAGTTATGGATGATGTACTTCAGGACATCAATATCCCCAGCCTGCCTCAAGTCAGCGGAATTTCACAATTACTGCGACGCGATAATCGCAATGTCAAAGTTACCGTACTCAACAACTATCGCATGCTTTTAAAAATCAAATAATCAGTTTTTATGAAAACGCTCAACACCTATATTTCCGTCTGTATCTTCGCACTCTTTAGCCTGTCTGGACACAGCAAAAGCCTTCTCGACGAGTCCCCCATTGTATTGGATACGCTGTATGCCAATGAAACCAAAAATGTAGCTTTGTTTTTCCCGTCACCCATCCGACAAGGAATTGTAGGTTCAGATTTTTTTGTGTTCAGTTTTAACCGGGATATCCCGCAATACTTTGGATTGCTACAGGCCCAACCCGGTAAGGAGAGTAATCTTTTGGTGATCACAACTGATGGAAGTATCTACTCCTACATCATAAAATATAAAGCCAAGCTCACTCGAGTCAATTATTTCGTAGAACCGCAGCATCGCATTGGGCAAGAAGTCCAAAAAAGAGCTTCTCCTGCGCCTATCAGTTTAAAACCAACTGCAGCAATACCCCTATCCCATATGAAAGCGGTAAGTGCACAACTGCTTCAAAGCAAACAAGGCTTAGGACATCTTACCAAACGTAATTACGGAATAAAACTAACTACTAAAAATATTGTATTTGATAGGGAGCAACTGTATTTCGTTTTTGAGATTGAAAATAAATCCGGATTGGATTATGATGTGGACTTTCTGGAGATCGCTGTGCAATCACGTACTAAAGGAAAACGAAAATCATCCCAGCGCATTGTAAAACAGCCGCTGTACAAACATCATTTCCCCAGCAAGGTAAAAAGAGGAGAACGCGTCCGGTTTATCTACGTGTTATCCAAGTTTTCTTTGAGTAACAATAACCGGGTTATAGTACAATTGCACGAGGGCCAAGGCGAGCGGGATCTGGAATTAAAAATCAAATATCGATTTATCAATAAACCGAATTGAAAGATTAACTATTAATCTTAGTTACAATCGACATAAACTCAAAAAATCAGCTCAGTTCTTACATTTCTTAAGATGATATTCAGACCTTTTAATAAAAAATCGATCAGTTTCTTCAACAGCTTTTACTATCAGAGCTTTAACAACGGGACCTTCAAAGCACACTATTTCAACTTCAAAAGCCTAGACAAGGTCGTAAACTATTAACTCTCGGTGGAGGCTGCAAAGGTTAAAATGCAAATCTGGAGAAATAAAATAGCCATATTAAGATTTTATTTTATGGTTTTCAATTTACTTGCTTATATACAAAAGTAATTTTTGAGTGAGATAATTGTAAACTTCATCATCAATAGGGTTAGGTTCTATTAAAATAGAGAGTCGAGCCTCCCCGTATCTTTCTCCCTCTTCGTTTTTCAAAACAAAATATGTTAAGTTTCCTGAAGATAATTCATATCCCGATCCAAAAAATTCAGAATCAAAACTTATAAATTCATTTTTATAATTATCAGAATTAAACATTTTTTTTAATAACTCATCGGACTTTTTATAAGTTGCTTTTTTAACCAGTTTATTTCCCTTTTCTGAATTTATATAATATTCTTCATAGGTTTTTTCACCTTCAACAATAACTATATAAAATATATCAGAAATAGAAAATAGAACATAGCTCGATCCTCGAACTTTTTGAGCAAGATCAGTATTTTCTATAATTCTTTCTGCACTTTGACGGCTAATTAATTCACTTCTATCTAATTTTTGCGAACAAGATATTAGCGATAAAAAAAATAACATTAGAAAAATTATTTGAGTCTTCATAAAATTAATTTTTTACAGTAGGTAATGCACTTGGATTCTCAATTTTACCTCCTGCATGATTAGAACCATCTCTCTGATCTTTAATATTCAGAATACGCCGTACTAAATTATCTGTTCGTATTGCATTAATATTATTAATAGTTGCACTTGATTTATTTGCACTAGGTATTCCATGACCAAAAATTTCATGAAAACTAGTTACAGCCCTATTACCTCCAGATTGTTTTACGTTTTCCCCTTCAATTATGATTGAATGCGACCCTCCTTCTGTTGGAACATTAAAACCTGCTCCTCCTAGTGCCTCTATTAAGGTAGCCTTTGCATTTTCAGAAGTAAACATTGCATTTCCAAATCCCGCTTGAACATTGTTCATATGTTCTTTTACAGATGAAGTACCTTCTTTTGATACTTCACCATCTATCGAAGCATACTCAACTTTATGCTTCGCATCAGAATTAATAGCACCTGCCACAGTCTCTGCTAAGGCCAAGTCATCCCCCTCTAATCCGACCAAAGCATCTTTTAATGCATCACCATCTATTTTATCAAATGTTTTACTCTTATTCTTTTTACCTCTTGTAAACAAAGCCCTTAGAGCTGAAAACTTTTCACCAGCAAAAACAGAATTTAAATCTTCGTGTACCTTTTCCGCATCATCCTCAGTAACTCCTATAACTTGCCGTCCATCTGGATCAATAAAATTAATTGGATTATTTAAAACATATGCATAAGGGGAGTCTGTATGATATATTTCAGATAACGGATCAATGCTCATCCATCTTCCAATTGTCGGGTCATAATTTCGAGCTCCATAATCATAAGAGTTCAGGCCTAATAATTCTTCTTTTTCTTTACTATTATACTTGTACTGATTCTCTGTTCCACTAACACCATCATTATACCCCTCGTGTTCCAATCCAAAAGGATAATAATTATTTTCATCTTCAATACTTAAATTGGGGCTTGAAGCAGTTCCTGTGTTTTTATAGGATAATCTAACGTTGCCTAAGTGGTCTTTATATTGATAAATGTAGTCAAAACCTAGTCCGCTAGGTTCGATATAGCCTTCTGGGGTAAAGATATATTGTAATGCTCCACCTTTGTAGATAAAGTTACCATCGTAGTCTGTAGTTACGTTTTGCACCGTTTTTCTAATCTTAATACCTGTAGCATCATAAATATAACTAAAAGTTCCTGTACCATCCCCCCTATTTAAAGATACATTAATAGATTCTGGTAGATTTAAATGATTGTAGGAGATCCCGTTGGTATTAATTCCTTTATTAAGATCCTTAGTCATATTTCCATTAGCATCATAGGCATAATCCGTAGAAGTATTCCAATTTCTAAATCCTTTAGAATTGTTACTGGCATCTCCTACACTATTTAATTTATTGGAACCAGTTAGATAATTATAGGACAAATTATCAATAAGTGTAGAAGTACCTTCATATCTTTTTAGTGTTTTAAGGTTTCCGTTTTTATCGTAAGAGATACTGTTCACATCATATCCAAATCCTCCGTCTGCTTCTGTAAGGCGATTTAGTGCATCATAAGTATACTTATAATACCTATTGGTATTGTCGTTGGCCGTGATCCATTCTGTCTCGCTGATGTTACCATTAAATAGCGCTGAAGCTCCGTGATCCGTATCATTATAACTTATCCCAAAGGCAAACAGGTCACTACCTAAAGAAGAAGGATCATTGATTTGCCTAAGCCATCCTCTTACATTATAGGTGTAGTCTACAGTTTGCAAACCATTACCGGTATATGTTCCTCCTACTTTTTTAGATACAAGCTGCCCGAGAGCATCATAGCTATTTTTTGCAATCAATTCTCGGTTTTCATTATTTATAACTTGTGAATGCTCAATTTGCCTCCCCATATGATCGTATTTGAAAAAATCGGTCATAGTGATGGTGTCATTACCTGGCCGTATATGAGTAGTTTTAGATTTGAGAACTTTTCCATCAAATTCAAGATTATATTCGACAAGATCAGTGGTTTGTAATAAATCATTATACGTCTTAACCCATACTGCCTGACCTTTATCATTGTAAGCTGTAGTTGTTGTTACCCACTTATTTGATTGTCCCAATATTTTAGTACGGGTCACCGTAGGAAGCCCTTTAGCATTTGGATTTATAATATCCCCCAGACTGTTTGTATTATTCGTAGGTAAAGCCATATAGCCTTGAGCATTTGAAGGTAAATAGGTATCATAATAATTGATGGTCAAAACCTCATTAATATTCTGCGGCTTGGCATTATTCGAATAATATACTTGTGTATTTTCACTTGAATAGGTAGCTGCACTGGTCTGACGCTGTTCGATATGAACACTAGCTCCATCAAAAGTATTTTGCAGAGAACTATGTGAGGAGGTACCTGACCATTTTCCCGTATAGGCAACCCTACCAAAAGCGTCATACTTGGTAAATAACCACTTGCTTTGTGTTTTTAAATTAGGGTCTCTTGTCATTGCCGGTTGATCGAGTTTAGTATATACAATCTCTTCCCAGTCGGTAGAGCTAGCTCCTTTACCCGGCAGTTTTTTAGCAATAAGTCTATTGCGATTATCATATTTATATTGGTAGCATAGTTCTTTAAGATCTGAACTGGATACCGAACCATCCTCAATTGCCAATGGAGGTATTACATAGGTCAGGTTACCATAATCATCATACACATAATAGGTATCGTGATCTCCATTATTATGGGTTCTTTTTAGCACCACCCGTCCTTGCTTATCTGTAAATTCTTCAGTGGTATAATTATTCGATGACCCCGTATGATTCTCATCCCGGGTAGTAGACTTATAAAGCTCAGCGGGTTGATAATAGCCATTCATAGATAAACTTGGGCTATAATCACCAGAAAGGCTTACGGTAAATAAGCGAACTTCATTAGTAGTATTTACTCCACGAGCAAATTCAATCTCGTGTCCTCCCCCGAGTTTCCAATCTTCACCAGGTTTGGCTTGTTTATCGACTCGGCTTAAAGGAGACGCTTCAAACTGTTTTTCGCTATATGGGTTGATGGTGCTTCCAAAGTCATCAGGAAACATCATATCATAAAAGTCCTTGGTATCCTGCTCTATATTTGATGATCTATACGAACCTCGCGTTCCCGTTTCTTTAAAAGGAAGCCATTCTTTAGCTGCTCTTCCATAATCATCATAATCGATGTGAGTAACTAGATCACTCCCATCTGGGCTGGCTCCAATAGCTACTTGCTGTTTAGCCCTTCCCAGCCCGTCAAAATAGGATACTGATTCTATTACTGTTTTAGCAGAATCACTTGTTGTTACGGCCGAGCCTTTTTCTTTATGGTAAGTTCTGGTAAACACGTAGTTTTCATTGCTGAGGCTAGGGGCTTGATAAAGCACTGGCGCTGGAGCGGAAACTGAACTACATACATCCGGAAAAGTCCAGTCGCCTCCTAAAATTGGAGTCCCAAATTTTGGACTGGTAGATTTTATTCCTACCACTGCATAAAATACTGTATTAGAGCCATCTGTATATTCATAGATTTTACCTACTTCAATTAATACTTCATTAGGTACTGAATATATTGATGTATTTCCCGGAAAATTCGACTGACAATATGTTTGAGCAGTGGATAAGTTATTTCCTAAATTATCAAAAATATAAGCAGTATGTCCTATTTGACTCCAACTGATAAAAGGAAAAAGAAGAAGGAGGTAACAAGGTATTAGAATTTTACTTTTCATAATATCAGTATTTATAATTATAGAGGTATTCTTCAATAAGTTTTAAGTCGTCATCTTTGATGTTCTTAAGCCTATTAAACTCATCATAGATGTAATTGGTTGCAATACCTCTTGGGTCTGTAACCGTTGTTGTTCCTACCAACGGAGTGTACGCATAGGTAGTCACCAAGGCTCCGGAAATAGTTCTTAGATTATTATTTTGGGTCGAAGTAAGCCCACCGCTACCCGCATTAAAGGACCCCCCTAAAGCAGATAACACTTGAGCATAAGAAGCGTTTTGAATCTTAGCAATAGGGTATTTATCACTGTATCCCCATAAATAAGTAGTTTTTGATCCCTCACTCATACTCACCTCTTTAGGATTTCCTGAAGGATAATAGCTGTGAATTTGAATTCTATTTAAAGGTGTTGATGATCCTTTTGAGGTCTTAATATATTCTGGTTTAAAAATATTGGTATACCATTCCTTAAAAGTAGTTTCCTTGGTAGCTAATGTGCTTCCATCATCATTTTCCAATTCGGTTTTTATAACTGTATTAAGTCTATTTTGATCAACCATATCATTATAGACTGTTGTATTATAATCCTTAGGATATTTGTATATAGTGGTAAGCGTATCTCCGATACTTGTAGTTGTTTTTGAGCTACGCATCAAATAATCTATAGCTGGATCATAATCGTAAAGCGTTTGTTTTTTAAATGCTTGACCATTGTAATATTGCAGGGATGTTTGGAGGTAAGGTGACCCCACTCTTCCTTGAGCATAGGTTTGGCGCGTTTCAAAAGTAGAATACTGGAGTTGTAAACAAGTACTATTGGGATCATTACAAATAGATGGTTTACCTGGATTAACTGCAGTTCCAGGTGCATAAGGTCCAAAAAAGCCACTTATTTCAGCTTCAACATATTCATAAACATATTGTCCATTTCCTGGATCGTAAATTCTAATAAAATTGTAATTGTGAGATGGATTATTAGTTAAGTAAATGGTAGAGGCTCCGTAATGAATTTTATCTTGATAGAGGGTTCCTTCTGTTCCCACAGAGTCTGTCGCTGAAAAATGACGTGTTCCTGTTTGCTTACCACTAGTTGCATATTTTGCATATAAATTTGCGTTTGGACTCACTCCAGAGGACCACACTCCAACATGCCCTTCTGCACTGAATTTATGGTTTATATAACCATTATTTTCAGTCGCTGATATTTGCTTTTCAAAAACGTTTTTATATGCCACATGAGGTCGGTCTCCTCCTGACCAAGAATCTCCACGACGCATCTGTGTGCGCGTATTCACCCCCATTGAAACCTGAGTTTGGGAATTATCTTCCGGAGACCACATGGTATAGACATGATTTGTGAAATACGTTGGTTTAAATAAAATTACTCCTGAAGAATTAGCTCCGTTTATCTCCGTTTTGTAGATGTACTGTTTTTGCGTTTCTAACTCATTGTTGGCACTATAATTTTTAATATTTTTTATTCGAAATCCTGCACGCTCAACTTCCCCTGTACCGACATTGTTAGTCGTTGTTATTTCTTCTCGATGTATATAAAGACTAATATTATTGGGAGTTTGATAATTAACTCCTTTGGCCAATGTGATTTGATAGGTCCCTACTTCAAAATAGGTTTCTTCTTCTCCAATACTATAATTACTTGACCAGAACATATCAACCAATTCATTACAGGTCAATTGATCTATAACTTGATCATAAGAAAGGTGCGAAGCCTGAGGTCTCAATTGATCTGACCTCTTGAAAATATAAGCTTCACCATTACTACCAAAGTCTTCCGAGAAATCAACTTTATACAACCCGGCTTCTTCTATGGTAAAAAGAACACTACTCATCTTAGGTGCATTCCCATATTGATCAATGCAACAAGCCCCGCAAGAAGACGAACTTACAGTTCCACCAGTAAGTGACAAATAACCATACGCGATGTCTTCCGTACTTGAATTAATATCATTCACGGTATAGGTCGTTTTATTGGGTTCAAACTCAAAGATGGAATATCCTCCGGTGGGATACACCATTTTAGATAATGTCCCTATTACGGCGTGATTGAAACTCGATGAACGGTCGGCACCATCAAAATCATAGCCATCAATACTAACTTCTGGGTATAAATACATCCCGTTATTTTTGCCGTTATAAAGTCCTATATAATCTACGGAGGAAGAACTAAGTGGTGGGACACTGGATGGAGAGAAGTATTCAAACTGATAGGAAGATTTTCTGTTGGATCCCGATTTAATTTGAATACTGTCCAGTTTTAAGCGTTTATGAAAATTATTGGAAGAGCCTGTATTTCCAAAATACGAATGGAAAAAAGCATATCTTTTTAATAGTGATCCATCTGGCTTTTTAAGATCAATTTTATCAATAGCTGAAGAAGCTCCGAAATCACTTCTAGATTTATGCGTTACGGTCAATACTGTGGTATTATTATGCTTAATACTGGTCAATGTTTTTGGTTTTACCAGTACTTCAGTTAAAAAGGTAGTTAAGTTGGTAGCAGTCTCTGGGTTAGAGTGGTTGAGCTCATTGGAAATTGATGATGCAATGATATCAGGTTGATTTTTGACATAAGCTGTAGGTGCTGTATAGATAAAATCATAAGTATCCATTTTGTTTGGTGATTCTATCTTAGTGAGCGCCCAAGAAGAATTATATTCTTGAACTACCGCTCCTGGACCATTATCGGCCGCCATAGTTTTTGAAGGTTCTGCAGCATTAAAATAAAATTTAGTGCCATCATCTGCTATAATAGTCCATCCAGTAATTGAATTGCTGGTATCTCTATGCGCCGTTACCTTGATTCTTGGGTTATCTAAAGCAATGAATTCTTGAGAGTTCATATCATAAACAAAAGTATCACTTAGACCTAGCGCATTAAAGCTGTAGTAATCCACTTGAGTATCCAAATAGTTATCTCCAATAGCTTTGAGGAATTTGAAGTAGTCTATTCCTGCCTGCAAGCTTGGAAATGTAGAGGGAGGATTAAGAAATTCCTGAATTTTTTCGGCTAGTGTCGCGCTGGTCTGATATTCTGGATTAGAAATCGGAGCGTGATCTGGTACAGCTTTGTAGGGTTTATTAGAAATAGAAAAGTAATCATCAACCAGACCGTTTGTAATTCTACTAATTCTACCGCCAACGTTAAGGTTCCAACTAAGCCCAGCACCAGTTGCTACTTGTCTTACCCTAACGCCGGAAGCGTCATAGGATAAGGATATAGGAAGGTCAATTTCTTTACCATCAACAGTGTAAATAGGTACTGAAACTGATGGTCTACCTGAATAAAGATCTACAGGAGTATTACCATATTGCTCGAAAGCTTCTGCTTCAGGAGATTTAGGAATTTCTACGATACGTCTAAATTCTTCTTCAAAATTATAACTCTGTCCAAAAGTTAGCGTAGAACCAAGTAATGCGGTAAGGATTAGAAATCTAAATGAAAGTAATTGATTTTTCATATGCATATTTATAAATGAACCTCAGTATGTAAAGCAGTATATAACAGTGCTTTTGTTCATTTAAAATGACGCGTTATTTCTTGATAAAACAAATGAAGTTACTCTAGAATCATAAAAAATTTATGATTCTAGAGTAGTTGTATATAAAAAGAAATAAAAAATTCAGGCTATCTATTAAAAATATCCTACAATAATAAAATTAGATCTTGCATAGTCAATTCTAGACTACTAGGTTTGAAAAACTATGAACTTGGAAGCTCATCCAGCAAGGATTTAAGATATCCACAAACCCTGTTTAAAAGTCTACAGTTAAAGTATTAGGACTATTTTATCGCTTATACTAAACCACCTAAGGGCACACCCTTGAGGCATTGCTTCTTGCAAACGAATTTTCAATTTCGAGGCAAGCCTCGGAGTATTACCCCCCTTTTGCGGTACCAATAAATATTTACTCTTGAAAAATGGCTCTGGTTTCAATATAAACTCGCTCAAAATTTGCTTTGAGATCTTCAGTAGAATACATTTGGGAATGTTCAGGAAGCCCGCGAATAATTTCAGGTAAGTAAAATTTCACCTTCTTGTCTTTACCATCCGCAAAACTGATAAACTCTCCCGGTTTAAGTTTAAAGAAAATTTCTGCTCTTCGTTTAGAGACTTCCCGTTCCCCTTTGGTTATTCGGGTGTCTGATTTAAAAAGATTAGCGGCCTTACTGATACTTTTGGTAGGATTTTTTATGATTTCAAAAAAGCGCTCATAGTACTTGGCGGTATCGGGGTCATTGACTTTGCCAAAAAACTGGTAGGAGAGGTTACTAAGTATGGCTCTACTCGCTTTATCTCCGTACATCATATCATTTTGGATCTTATCCTGCATCACATAGAGGGTAGCAATATCATAACTGCGTAAAGTGGCCGGGATTCGATGCATATTTAATAAGCGAATGGTTGGCGCTTCTTCCATCATTAAAAAGGAAGGGCGTTGTCCGCGCACACTCATTTGTTTGGTTATCGTATGTATGATCGTGGCGATAACCGGTGCATAGGCAGCCTCGTATTTTGGATTATTTACTACGGATAGCAAACAGGGATTTGATGGGCTATTAATATTAAGCGGTACTTCATCTTCAGACAATACCATAAAAATGCTTTGGGTACTGATGCGTTTAAGCGCATTGGCCAAAGTGCTCTTGACACCTGCTGTCTGCCGCTCCGAATCTTTCCCACTGATAAAGGCATCAGCCATTGCTCTTGAGGTTGTATTGGTTTTTAGAAATCCTATAAGACTCTCGGTATCTAAATATTGATACACTGCGATCAGATGCGGTAGGGTGCATAAGTTAGGATAATCCGTCTTGAGTTTCCAGATGAGCCCACCGATCAAACCTTCCGCAGCATCATTAAAAAACTTAGTAGTTCCACTTACGCCGCTTTCTCGCTGTTCCAGTAGATTTTCAATAAGCACTTTGGCCACTTCGTTCACACTTTCCTCATTTTCCAAATAGCGCGGAGCAATCGGATTAACCTTATGAAATATCCTGTCGAAAGCGATTATTTTGAATGGAATGGATCCATTTTTAAACAGCGGATAAGCCATTTCTGTAAGTTCAAAATTTTTATAATCGTGAATCACCCCACAGAACTCTTCTTTTTGGAAATGCTGTAAAAATCCATATACTACACTTTCGGTTTTACCACTACCTGCAGCTCCAATAATTGAAACGCCCCGTTTAACATTATGCAATTGAAGTTTACCTTGATTCGTTTTGAAGGTCACGGTATAACGCGGTGCTATTTTATGGGGATTTTCAGAAGCATCTAAATAAACATATAGTGCAGTATTGATCAGCATCAAAGGACAGCTTAAGTACATAACCAAATCAACCCACGGCACCTCGGAGGATAGATAGTACAGTAGGGCAAGCACCAGCACAGCATTAATGCTAAAAGCATATTTGGTAAGCTTGAATAACACTACAAAGCAAAGGCAAGTACCCATACCAAAATAAAGGAACGACTGTAGTTGATCGAATTCCATAGTCTTAGATTCCGATGGAACTTGATTTAATGGCTACTTCAGCCCCACGTCTAAGCCGCTTAAATATTCGCAATGCTAGTTGCGCTTGAGAAACAGGTATGCCGGAGACCTTAGGCAGACCCGATTTCGACATAAGCTTAAATGCCAATGCCTTTTCATTAGCCGGTAATTTCAGCAGGGCAGCAAAATAGGCGTTGGTATTTTTAATAAAGGTTTTTCGCGCTTTATAGGATTCTGCATAGTTTCGTTGATAGGAAAACAGCCTGTCAAAAGATTTTTCAGCTTTGGAATAAAATGCATCCCTGTCAAAACCACGTTTTATGAGTCTTCCATTAATTTTAGTTTGAGAAGCTTTGTATTTACTTCCTGGAGAAAGGCTGATGGTATTGGATGCATCTTTTCTACTCACTATAATATGAATATGACTTTGATTTCCGGCTTTAGGCATACCTTGAACGATACGCTTGCCCTGTTGCTGATGTGGAGCTTGTTGTTCAAAACGTGCAATTTCCCTAGCTAGATCTTGAATTCTTCCCTGGGCACTCCCCTGCCTAATTTTACGAATTTCCGAATGGAGCTTAAGAATTTTTGTAGCATAAGGCTGATTCTCTCGAACTTGTATATCTGTACCTTTATAGGTACGCTGATGTTCTACTTTAGCAAAATACAATATGTCTTTAATGGCGATTGGACGCCCATCAAGCTCTCGATTGAAACAGGTTACATAGTCCTTCATCACGACACGCGTAAACGCCTTAAGATCCTTGCTGTTGTTTTGAAGTTGACCGAGTTCGCGCTGTGAAGGACTGATGGTTATAGAATAAAATTTGGGCTCTTTAGCTTTCAGTTTGGCAGTGTTTTGATCAATTGCTTGAACCACATGTTCCGGAGTGATATGCTCTTGGTTCTGATTAAAAAAATACTCGTGTTGTATATTGATGCCTTCTTCATTTTCCTTTTCCAGATAAGCTACAAACCTACCTGAACTTTTCTGGTAATTGCCGCCTTGTTTTTGGGGTGATATGCTGATGTACATAGGAATCGTTTTTAGGTTAATCTTCTTTTTGTTTTTCTCGAAACCGAGGTTGCTCAGACTCTTGAGCATATTTCTTTTCTACGATCAGGGGCTTTTCCTTTTGCGGCTCCAATTCAAAAAGGGACTGCAGCATGGCGTTGGTAGGTTTAGTTTGGGTCTTTTCGATATCGCGTATAATGGCAATAACCGCATTAATACGCTTTTTAAGGTTGGCCTCCATAGTTCTTCCTGAGGGTCCTAAGCGTTCGTTTGGCGAGAGTTCATTGACTTGAAAAAAATCAAGCATTTCTCGTAAGGCCATCGACTGCGATCTGGATAACTTTTTACTGAAGACTCGAAAATCTCGTGCTACAGATTCCTTGATGCTCAAGTTGACAAACCGCTCTTTTTCATATCCTTTATCCATTTTTCCGTGAATTTTTTGTAGTGTTTATTGGGGTCACTGCATTTTTCCATTAAAAATACCCGGTTGACCTTTAGAATATGCCTCTTAAAAATCACGCTTACCTCCTATTTTCATTGGGGTTAGCGTAGTATAGGACTGATTTGTAACCTCGCGTAGCGGGTTACCCTCTTGCTTTTCCTTTTCGTTCGCCCCAGGCGAACAAAATTTCAAACCAACGGATTCCATTTTTGATTGCATTAAAATGGTCCATTGCTTGCGTCGAGGAAATATTTCCAGGTATGTAAAATGGTATAGGTAGGTTATCAGCGAAAGTCAAAAAAAGGATATACCTACATAATTTAGTTGCTGTGATCCAGCCCTTTAAAGATAGTTTATTTTGCAAAAAAATGGTGGGTTCGCATAAAAAAAGACCTCTAAATAGTAAGAGGCCTTTGATACGGTTAGCTGTTTTACAAAATCCCTTCATCAGCAAAACTGTAGTAGTCTCCTTTGGGATTGATGATGATATGATCTAAAATTTTGATGTCTAAAAAGTCGGCACCTGCTTTTATCTTACGGGTCAGCTGCTTATCGGCTTCACTAGGTCTTAAGGTTCCACTCGGGTGGTTGTGCACTAAGATTAGTGCTACGGATAAAGATTTTAAGGCTACTGCGAAAAGCAATCTAAGATCCACTAAGGTGCCTGTGATTCCCCCTGCAGATATCTGATAAATACCTTTTACTTTATTGCTATTATTAAGCAATACGATTTTAAAGGATTCATAAACGGCAATAGTGTTTTGGTCCCAGTTCTGATAAATCACGTGGGCAGCCAGTGAAGAAGAGCTAATTTGTGGCCAATGCTCCGCCTTGCGTTTTGGTCTATAACTAAGACTTATTTCATTGATACGTGTATCCATAGTTTCTAGGATTTAATATTCATTAGGGAGCATCAGCATATCGTCTGTATAAAACATCCGTAATTCATTCAAAGGAAAGTCGGTGTACTCGTATTCCTCTTCCAATAGAATGGTTCCGTTGCCATCAGCATAGGTGATTTTCGCCTCTTTATGAGTCCGCTCTTGTACGCTGGTAGGATTGCGTTTAAAAAGAATCACAATAAAGTTGCTCTTGTTTTTAAGGCTTTTACACACTACTGCGGTGTCCGTAACTAGCCAGTGACATTGGGCTTGTTCTGCGAGGTATTTTATCCCCTCGGTATATCGTGCTTTTACAAGGGGTATTTTATAATAAGTTGTACTCCCACAAAACCCTTGTAGCTGCTCGATTAATTGTTTACTTTTAAAATTCATTTTAATCAAAGTTTAAAGTGAATAATGAGAGGGCAACTATCTAGGGAATAGACGCCCTCTTTTTTAATTTGATTTACTCGGGTTTAGTGCCCAGTAGTACAATCTCTGAAGCTTCTACTTCAGTTACATAGCGCTTAAGCCCTGCACTATCGGTATAGCTTCTGGATTTCAGTTTTCCGGTTAATGCCAGTTCTTTGCCCTTGGGTGCATAATTCTCAATAAGCTCGGCCGTTTTGCCCCACGCCACAATGGTGTGCCACTGGGTATCCTGTGTTTTTTCACCTTTAGCATTTTTGTAAAACTCATTGGTTGCCAATGAAAAGCGCACTACTTTTTTACCGCTTTCTAGGGTTGTTAGTGTAGGCTCTTGCCCTACGTTTCCGATTAATTGAACTTGATTTCTTAGTGTACTCATAACTCTAAAATTTAGATGATTAAAAATGCTGCCCAAACCCTTTGGACAGTTTGCTTTTATACCTTTAAAAAATGATTTACTTATGTTATCCTGAGCGTTTCCCTTTTTTGTTTTTAAGGTTTTTGATTCCGCTTCTTTTTGTATGTTTTGAACTGATTTCATAAGATTTCTTTTTGATTTACTTCCATTAGTGCCTATCGCTGTTCCCTTTTTTTGTTGCTGATACGTTTTCAAGAGTTTGAATTAGTAAGGACATATAAAAGCGAGGCACGAGCGGTTATGCTGTCCGTCTAACTTCAAACTATTGGTATTTTGCTTTCAAAAAAAGAGAAGTACAGCGATGCTGCTTAAGGGAATTCAAAAAGCTAACGAGGGAAGGTTTAAAACTTGAGAAGGGGAATTAAATGTTCAGATATGCACCTACATCCGATTTTGGGGTTAGTTTCATTTATTATTAGATAAACCTCCTCAGTGCAAGTCTATCTGCCGATAAAGGCAGGCCCATGAGGCATTGGATGGAAACGAATTTTTAATTTCGAGGCAAGCCTCTGAGTATCAACCTCTTTGGCGGCGCCAATAAAAAAGGGTTGAGCCATATAAATAACACGTGGTTCAACCCTTTTTAAATTTCAAGTATGATTACTCTTTAAATAAACTTCCTCGATTTAGTAATAGAGGTAATTATGCTACATCCTTTATGTATTGAGAGGGATATTTACCTAAATACCTCTTAAAAGCTTTTGAGAAGGATTCTGAGTTGTTATATCCAAATTCGCGAGATATTGCATCTATGGTATACGACTGTAATGTGGGATTACTTTTCAATTGATAGGCTGACTCCCTAATTCGCAGTTCATGAATATAGTTGGTAAAACTCTTTTCTTTATAGAAGTTTACTACTTTAGACAGGTAGCTAGAATTGGTATGAATAAGGTCTGCAACCTCTTTTAGTCTTCCATAGTTTATGTATAACTTTTGCTCTTCAAATGAATTCAATTCAGTCAAAATATATTCAACCACTTCAGGAGAAATATTTAAAGCTTGGGGCTTTTTGATCTCAACATCAAGGTTATTATTATTGGGATTTGTTACTATTTCCTTTTTCTCCTGTTTTTTGTCCAGCACACTATGAGTAACAAAAGCCTGAACATAGGTCATAGATAATACCCCAAAAAATAACTCTCTCTTGTAAATTACAAAAGTCAATAGGCCTACAAATGCAATAAAAAAATATAATTTCCAACCGCTTTCAGCAGTATTCGGCTGTTGATTAATTTCAGAATTTCCAATAAGATTATCAGAGTATATTTTTGAATTAAAGTATTTGACATTATAATTAATCTCCTCGTTAATCTCTAAAAACTTATGACTAAAGTCTAATTGTTCATCTTCTAATTCATACTCCATCGAAAGTTCAATCAAATTTTGATATACATTCGGTAAACTCAAATTCAATATGTCTTCGTGGGTATATAATGAATCTACCTTTACATAATATTCATAGGCCAATTGCTTTTCATTGAAAGCCATATGTAAATCCCCTTTCAGACTATTGTATATTGCTAATTCACCATTATCGAGAAAACTTGTATCGACAGCATTTAAAAAATCTTCTACTTTACTAAAATTTTTGGTTTTAGTTTCATAATAAGCAAAAGCAAAATTGCTGAATGTTTGCAGATACTTATTTTCTTTGTTACGAATAAATTCTTTAGCCCTTAATAAATAAGAATATGCTTTAATCTCTTCTGAATCCTCTAGATATAGATACGCCATGTTCTGCAACATATTGAAATAATCGGCCTCATAGTGTGATTCATAGTCCTCCTGAGCTTCTATGATATCAAGAGTCTTTAAAGAATAATCCAAATTAGGGATTCCCCAATGATCCTTTATTGCGGCGATACCAAAACGCATTGTTAGAATCTTATCAATATCATCAGAAGCTATATATTTTTCAGCTTCGATGTAATAATCCCAAGATCCCCTAAAATCATCTTGTATGAAAGAGTAAGCAGCTTTCAATAAATAGCCAATTGCCGGATAGCTAGAATTTCCCTTTAAATTTTTACTAACAGATATGACGGAATCGGCATAAGTCAAGTTCGTTTTCATGTCATAAAGACGAGACAGTAAATCATAACCGCGAGCTATTTTTACGGTATCATTTTGGGTTTTGGCACGAGCTAAATATGCTTTCGATATCAATTTTAAGTCAAATTCATCTCCATTTGAACCATAAATATCTATAAGTTCTTGATCTGAAAAATGATCAAATTGCTTGGATTCTTGTGCGCTGAAAATTCTAACGCCTAACAGAAGGAAGCAAACAACAAAGTAATTTTTTAACATAGTAGGATTTGGAACTAAAATCCTATTTAGGGGGTAGGATTATTATTTAACAATTATTTACAATAATACAAGTGAAATCTTAAATTTCCTTAAACCGAATGTTAATTCTACTTTGACTCTTGCTCTTAATTTATGAATCTCGATAAGTAAAATTATAAATTGGGACAAAGCCCCCCTATATTTGTTCTAAATATTTCTTATTATGCGCAATCTGTATTTAAAAACCAAAGTCAAAGCTTTTAACTTAAATGAAATGCTTTTCACATTGGCAATTATTGGAATATTGCTGTTGTTAGCCCTACCAAAGTTACTTCCGCTAATTTCAAAAGCTAAGAGTATGGAAGCTCAAATACAGCTTAAGTACTTATATAATTTACAAACGCAATATTTCTATTTGAATTCAACATATGCCGAGGACTTTAATTCATTAGATTTTGAAGCACCCGCAACCGTTAAGGAAAATGGAACTTCCAATTATGTGTATGAAATTGTAAACTCCACAAACAATCAATTCAAAGTGAAAGCTACGGCCATTACCGACTTTGATCGTGACGGTATTATGAATGAATGGGAAATTGATGAAAATGGAAACCCTAAACAACTTGTAAAAGATTGATTATCATCTTTAAAATCTTATTGCTTTTTACATTAATAACTATCTTCTTTCAAGATTACAGAAATCGATTGGTGTATTGGTTTTTATTTCCTATTGTAGGTATACTTTATAGTACACTACACCTCGAAAAAGCGGGCACCTTTCAGTTTGTAGTAAATTCGGGAATCAATTTAACGCTTATTGCCTTAATGCTTCTTACTCTTTTTGTTTACGCGCGAGCAATTTTAAAAAGGGCTTTTTTTGAAACATTTGGATTAGGAGATTTGCTTTTATTCGTGGCTATCTCATTTTCCTTTAGCCCTGCAACTTTTCTAGTACTGTTTGTTTGCTCCATATTGTTTAGCATTCTGTTATATATAACTCTGAAAAATAGAAGTACCCACACCACCATTCCATTAGCTGGAAATATTTCTTTATTTTTCAGTGTTATACTTGTATTAGATTGGTTGGGTTGCGCACCAGATCTTTATCTTATATGACAGAACGTTCTATTGAAATACCAGTCGCGTTGCAACAAATTATAGCACCTGAAGATGCCTATGCATATCGTGTTATTCCTTATGATAAAGTAAATGAGGTTTTTTACTTTTTGACAGACAATCAAGATCTTGAGTCACTTCAGAATGAGCTCCAGGTAATTTTGAACCTGAATGTATCGCTAAAACTTCACGCGTCTGATCAAATCGATAAACTTTTAAGTCTTCATTATCGAATCTCTGATCAAAAGGATGCTGAAGCTATCAGTTACTCTCAGGATTTTTTAGATAAGATTTTGATGACCGCAAAAGCTATTGGAAGTAGTGATGTTCATTTTGAACCGTATGAAGAACAATGTAGAGTTCGATATCGATTAGATGGAAAATTAAAAGAACAATTTTTTATCCCCATAGATGAGTATCCAATTATTGTAAATAAAATAAAAAACAGTGCGTCTTTAGATATTTCTCAAAATAGGCTTCCTCAAGATGGGAGAATCACCATGAGTATTGGCACTAACGAATTTGATATACGAGTTTCAACTTTAAGAACCTTGCATGGTGAAAGTATTGTTCTTCGCATCCTCAGTAAAGACACGAGTACAATAAACCTCTCAGATCTTGGATTTACCAAGAACGAACTTTCTACCTATAAAGAGGCTATAAAAAATCCAAATGGTATTGTACTGATTTCAGGGCCTACGGGTTCTGGTAAAACAACGACTTTATATGCGACCTTAAAATTATTGAATGAGTCAACAACTAAGATACTTACCATTGAAGATCCGATTGAATATACACTTGAAGGAATCAACCAAGTCCAGTTACGAGAAGACATAGGGTTGGATTTCCCTAGTGCAATGCGTACCTTTTTACGTCAAGATCCAGATGTTATCATGGTTGGAGAGATTCGTGATGTAAAAACTGCGAACATGGCAATCCGCGCAGCATTAACGGGACATTTAGTTTTGTCAACTATTCACACCAACTCCGCTTGGGCTACCATTTCAAGATTAATTGATATGGGCGTACCCCCATTTTTGATTGCCAGCACTCTTAATATAAGTGTTGCCCAACGTCTTGTACGTAAACTTTGTAATAGTTGTAAAGAAAAGGCTTTAATTTCTAAAGAACTTTTTCCTAAGAATTTTACTGTTCCTAAAGACCTGGAGTACCACTATACCCCACAAGGCTGTCAAAATTGTCATCATACTGGTTACAAAGGAAGGATGGCGCTGTATGAAATCATCCCCATTACCAAACCATTACAAAATGCTATTAAAGCCGAGGAATTAGAGATCGATGCCTATTTAAAGGAGGCACAAATTCCTCAGCTAAAGGATCACGCTTCGCGGCTAATTCAAGAAGGCATAACGTCTATCGAGGAAGTGTTTTCTTTATTAGTAAACTAATATACTTTATGAAAAAAATCCTGTTCATACTTTTCTTATTGTGCTCTACTTTTGTAAAATCTCAAGAATATACCCCACGTATAGAACAATTACATTACCAACTGGAAAGTTTAGAAGTAGATGTTCCGGGATTGCGAGAAACAATTAATATTGATCTTCAAAACACCACATTACCCAACCTGCTTGTTGCTATTTCCAGAATTCATAATATAAATATCAATGTAAGCCCTGACCTGAAGCAAATCACAGTTGCTAATAATTTTAAAGATGTACCGGTTATTGATGTGCTCGTGTTCTTGTGTAAAGAATATCAACTGACTATTGAGTTTACGGGTACGATTCTTTCTTTTAAAAACTACACGCCCCCAATACCACCCATTGAGCAACGTGTTATTCCCGTATCTTACAATCCCAACCGAGAATCCTTGAGTGTTGATCTAAAAAATGACCTACTCTATGATGTATTTAAAAAAATAACCTCAGTTACAGGAAAAAATTTAGTGTATAGTCCTGGTTTGGAAAACACGCCCTTGACGGTTTATATTCAAGAAATGCCCATTGATGCAGCCTTGGATAAATTGGCATTTTCAAACAATTTGATAGTATCTAAAACACGGGATAACTTCTATGTTTTTGAAAGTAAAAACCTCCCGGAGATGGCATCCAATAGTCAAGCTCCACAAAATCGTCCCGTACGCAGGAGATCGTCTAATTTTTATTTTCAGGTTTTAGACACGCTTACCGGAAGCCTAGAAGTAGATTTTGAAAACACCCCGATTGCTAATGTTATCTATGACATCAGTAATGCTCTTGACAAAAATTATTTTTTAGCTTCACCCCTAGAGGAAGCCGGCTCCGCTAGCTTAAAATCAAGTGCGATCACTTATGATGAATTGCTTCGTATTCTCTTTGAAAGCTCAGAAGAAAACAGCAATCCCAATAGAAGTAATTTTAACCCAAACAATCCAAATGGAGCCCAAAATCAACAAGGTGCCAGAGCTTCCAGTAGTTTCTCTTACAAAAAAATAGACGGGGTTTATTTCTTTGGCACTAAGGACCAACTTTCGGTTCGCTCTGTGCAGATCGTTCCTTTAATGCATCGTTCTATTGAACTGATGAATGATCCTATCCGTACGGGAAGAAGCGTGGGACGTACTGTTGGATTTAATCAAAACTTTTCAGGTATCGGGAACTCCAACTATAACAACAATTATAACAACAATAATGCTTCCTATAATGCGAATCAAAATCAAAACCAGTATCAACGTCAAAATACTTCTGGCCAAGAGAACGGAACCACTGAAATTTTAGAAATCATTCCAGAGGAAGTTAAAAACGGGTTAGACATACGTGTTGATAAAGAGCTGAATAGTTTTTTGGTGAGTGGTCCTAACAGCAATGTTAAACGCTTCAAAGACTTTGTTGAAGATATCGACAAGCCGGTCCCCGTGATTTTAATAGAGGTTATGATTCTTGAAATCTCAAGAAATGCAACGCTTGAAGCCGGAGTTGAATGGGGATTGGGAAGTGAACCTACCCAAACCCAGGGAAAACTATTCCCGGATTTGGATATGCAATTGGGTGCTGAAACGGTAAATAAGATTTTAGGCCGTATAGATGGTTCGAGCTTTTTTAATATCGGTACGGTGATGCCTAACTTTTTTGCTGCAATCAAAGCAGAAGAAACTAATGGTAACTTTAAGGTAAAGTCCTCTCCAAGAATTGCTACTTTAAATGGTCATCGTGCCTATTTCAGCAACGGACAAACCAGCTATTATGCGGTAACCAATCAGACCTTTATTGGTTCTCAAAATCCGGCCACTTCAGAAATTACCAACTATCAACCTATAGACGCTGAGCTTTCCTTAGATGTACGCCCAATGGTGTCCGGAGACGGTATTGTCACCTTAGATATGAAAGTAATTCAATCTAACTTCAATGGTGAACGTATTGCAGAAGGTGCACCTCCAGGCATTAATTCAAGAGAATTCACTTCACTGGTCAAAGCCAGAAATAATGATATTATTGTACTTGGTGGTCTGGAAGAAAAATCAAAAGATGATACAGGTACCGGAGTTCCCTTTCTATCCAAAATCCCGATTTTAAAATGGTTGTTTAGCAAACGGGTTCGTAGGGATACCCGAGCAAAACTGACTGTATTGATCAAACCTACTATTATTTATTAGGATGTCTGTAATTAAAAATTGGATACGACAAATAAAAGATGGGAGGTTGTTTTATGGCCTGGAGTTAACAGATGTAGATCAAACTCAAGAATACCGCCTAGTTATTTCTGAAATCAAAAATGATGCAATCGAGGTTGTTTCAAAAAATAGCTATGCGGATTTTGAGGAGCTCACCAAATTCATACCCAAAGGAGCTCAAGTCTGTCTGGTGTATAATACCCGTCAGGTCCTAAAAAAGAGCGTAGCAAAGCACGCTGATCCTTATAAACAAGTTAAGCAAGGCTTTCCCAATGTTAAGCCGGAAGAGTTTTATTATGAAAGCTATTCGGACGATGGATCAAACGCAATGCTTGCTATCTGCCGTCAAGAAGTAATCGACTCCCTAATCAAGAAGTTAGAAGCGCACAAAATTTATATTACGCAGTGGAGTCTGAACTCTATGTTGTGGGAAAGTTTTAGGCCCCAATTAGAAGCTCAAATTGAAGTTGAACCTACATTTTATTCCGCATTTACAGCGACCTATGCCAGTGCTAGTAAAAATAGATCTAGTGCTATTGGTTTTGAACATGCTCAGCAAATACAACAGCAGCAGTTCTATCAAGAGCGTATGTATAAATACGGCTTACCTGGAGCTGTAGGAATCATCCTTTTTGCACTTATAGTGAACTTTTTATTTTTTAACTCCTACTTTTCGGAAATTCAAGAATTAAGAGAACTTAACACCTTGAATTCAAACCAGAAAGAACTATTACTTCAACTACAAAAAACAGTCGCTAAAAAAGAACAACTTATTAAAGATGTACAGCAATCCTCCAGCTCTAAATCTTCCTATTACATCGATCAAATTATTCAAACGCTTCCTAAGGAAATAGGTTTAGACGAACTTGAATACCAACCCTTGGTCAAAGCGATTAAAGAAGATCAAGAAATCGAATTTGAAGTAAATACGATTGTCATACAAGGGAAGACTAATGAAACCCGCATATTGTCCCAATGGATTTCAGATCTAGAGCAATTAGTCTTTGTAACCAATTTAGCTATCTCAGACTTTCAAAAATTGGAAGACAGTAAAAACTCAGGTTTTAGGCTTAACCTTGAAATCAAAGAATAATGAAACTCATTCCGAAAAATAAAATCCTTGTCGTTAGTTTTCTTTTAGTAATTGTTCTGTGTTACTGGTTAGCCTTTTCAGAAACCTTAGCGCTACGAAAAGAATATCAAGAATTAAAAGCCCAGCAGCTTATTTCGCAAAATCTTCCGGTACAACTGAGTTCTTTAAAACAAAAGAACAAGCATTTTGACCAATTATTAAACACCTACCAAATTAGCGAAACCTCGTGGCAGAATACGCTTTTGGAGCGAATAGACCGATATGCACAACTCAATGCGTTAAAAATTTTAAAAGTAGATGCACCGCATATTATAATATCAAACGACTTAAATATCTCAAGTTATAAATTGCAACTGTCCGGCACCTTTAACGATTTGCTTGGGTTAATCTATGAATTAGAAAGCTTAAACAATCTAGGGCAGTTCTCTAATGTTCATTTTAAAAAAATAACAGACTATCGTACTAAGGATACACACCTTGAAATGGAATTTACGATTCAGGTGTTTAATTAAAATCAAGTTTTCGGTTTGAAGGGGAGCTTACATAATCATAAACGCGTTTATAGAGTGTATTGCGAAGAAGGTTTAAACCTCAGATCTAAGAGACCTAAAAGAAGTCGGTGTGCAGCCCATAGACAACCTGTTCTTGGTAATGCCTCTAGTTTACATGAGTGCTGGAGTATGGATTTTGTGACAGATCAACTCTACGATGGAAGCCGTTTCAGGGCCTTAACTGTAGTAGATAACTATAGTCGTAAATGTTTAGCGATATATGCAGGAAAATCCCTTAAAGGAAGTGATGTTGTTGGGGTGATGGATAATTTAGTTAATGATGCAAGAGTTTATCCTCAACGCATCAAAGTAGATAATGGAAGTGAATTTATCAGTAAAGTATTGGATAAATGGGCTTATGAAAACAAAGTGGAATTGGACTTCTCAAGACCCGGAAAACCTACTGATAATCCATTTATAGAAAGCTTCAATGGATCATTCAGGGATGAGTGTTTAAATACAAATTGGTTCTTCTCTTTGGAAGATGCTCAGGAAAAGTTCGATATTTGGAGGGAAGACTATAACGGGTTCAGACCACACAGTTCATTGGGTGACATGTCACCCAATGAGTACATTGAAGTCAATGAAAATAGCCCAGATTCTCTAGTTATGACCAGTACCTAAATATGGGAGGAGGTCAGGGAGGAGGTCAATCCCTTTACTTTTTATTTCAATTTAAGTTAAAACACGCGGGAGCAATACTGTGAACAAGTGCTTTCATAGAATAATTATTAGAACATCTTATAATAATAAAAACTTAATCCTGTGAAAAATACAGATAATATTATATACATATATATTAGAAAAAAATAATTACCCAGGCTATAGGAATTATTTTGAATTATAAGTCTTCCTTTTTTCCTTATTTCAAAAAAATACAAGTTCAAAAGATATGTAAGAATTTGGATTCCTATAAAATAAGTATGTATTTTAAAGTCTATATTTAAATTAAATAAAATTAAAATCAGACTTATTAGTGTCAATATATTATTTGTTTGACAAAATGAAATGAATCCTAAAACTGGTATTTCTGGCGTTGAATTGTTTCTTTTACTCCAATTATACAGATTATAATATAATACTTTAAAAAAATACATCACTTTAGTTTTCTAAGACACTTTTTATATATCCGTTTTCTATTCCTCTTGAAATATAGATTTTAGAGTGCACTCCAAACATAGTCCTATTATATACTTCTGTTGTAGAAATCATTCGTCCCAATTCCCATCCTAGAGTCCAAGCTAATCCATATGCATTGTCCGTAGTAGCTAACAATAAAGACGTTGTTGTTGAACTAGCTTCGTATCCAAATCCAACATAATCCCCGTAATATAAATTTTCTGCCGCTCCATAGTATGAAACGACATTTCCAGTAAAACTAGCATAACCAGCGATTTTAGAATTCAATTTTATTTGATCAGATAATTTCTTACTAGCCTCCAAAAATTCAGGAGATACATATTTGTTTCCCGTATTCCAAGAGTTTTTCCAATATTTTGTTTCTCCATTAAATTTGACTGCAAATCTACCTTCAGGTGCTGAATTATAAAATTTATATAATTCACTTTCATTAAACATGCCGTTCAAGCTTCCTAAAATACCAGCAGATAATGACAAATTTCCATTGACATCATTTCCGTGATTTAAGTTAATCTCTGAAAGAAGTTCTCCTGTTCCAATGAATTTCATATTTCTATCAAAAAATGCAGTTTGAGGTGTAGGTCCATTGTATTGTTCATAGCCTTCAGGACAAGGAATCGAGACTCCATTTGCATCTACACAAGCAAAGCCGCCATCAGGGTCAATCGCATTAGTTGGATTATTTCCCATCCCTAAATAAGGAGAGTGGAACTGCCCGGCGGGATCAGTCGTCAACCACCTTCCAATCCTGGCATCCCAAAGACGTAACTCAAAAGCCTCTTTCCCGGTCTCTGAGTCTTTTTCCTGTCCCTGGTATTTATAGCGGTACTGGGATTGGTTCCCGTCATTGTCCCTGCCCGGTAAAGGCATCCCAAAAGGGTAATAATCCGTTTTAACGACGGCAATAGCTTGTGATCCATTTCTTTGAGCTACAGCACGTACGTTACCCAAATGATCGGTAAGTTCGTATAAATAGTTGTTATCTGCAAAACTGGTTTGGTTTAGGCTGTTTCTTTTGGCCACGCCTATACGCGAAGTCCCATAAACCGGGTGTTCTAATGTATTACCCGTATATATAGCTAAAACACTACCTGCGGCATCCCGTACGTAAAAATTGGTATAGCTCAATGTACTGCCGTTCCAAACTTCTTTCTTTACCCGTTGGCCTTTATCATCGTAGGCAAAACGTACAGACTGGCTACCATCGGTCACCTCGGTTACACGACCTGCAGTGTTGTAAGTATAAGTAGTATTATCCTGGGCATTGTGGGTGAGCTGACCAATCGCATTGTACATATAATTACCCGCACTCTGGTCTTTGATATCGTTAGCTTCCGTATTTCCTGTTACTGCATCATTTACATAATCCAACTGGTTTTTGTTAGTCTTATAGTTGTAGCTTAGATTATCCATCTTCCCCGCTGCACTATTCCGCTTGAGCGTTAAAATGTTTCCATTGGCGTCGTAGGTAATATCTTCTACACGATAGGCATCACTACTCCCCGTACCTATGCTTGCACTAAAATTAGTTCCTGAAGCAGCTACAAAACCGGGTTTAAGTGTTATGCTATTCGTATCTACATAATCTCCTGAAGTTGGCGAATTTAAAATAAGGTTAGTAGTAGCGCCTCCTCCTTCTAAACCTACGTTAAATTCTGCACCTTCAAGCCAGTTGTTACGGTTGTAATCATAGTAGTAGTTGCTTTTGGGTAACCCGTGGGTCTTCCACTCAATCCCTTTTATGTTTCCATTATACTGGTCCGTTCCTAAAGCAGAGTTATCTATTGGCTTTGGGGTATTGGTCCGCAAATAATCATCACTATTATAATGAACTGTCATCCCAAAGAGGTCATTAGCATCTCCTCCAGGGTCTCTAGTTGCTGTAAGATCGGGGTGGTTGATGCTTTTTAAAGCACCTTCCAGAGTATAGACATAATCCATTCCCTGTAATCCATTACCTATTTCTTTGCGTTTTAAAGCTCCTGTCTCATAATATTCATAACTAGCTTGCAATTTCAAGTCTGCATCACTTGCTCCTGTTCTCACTTCTATTAACTGTCCCACCGTATTGTAAGTGTATTTATGAATAAAGCGTTCCCCGTGAGTATGTTTCTGATAATCTACCCGAAGTACTTCACTGGTCACAGGATCGTAACTGTAATCGATGCTCTTATTACCCAAACCAACTATGTTCTGAACCATCCAGATCACACGCCCATATACATCATAACTGTAATAGGTGGTGCTGTTATCGTTACTGGTTTTGGCCACATTACCTGCCAAAAATCCAGGACTGCTATAACTGCTGTGTACACCAGACAAAAAGCTAAGGTCAGTGGTAGTGAGCTTGTCATAAACAGTACTTTGTACTTCAGATTTTGTACCTGATGGCAAGCTTCCATCAGGATTGGCGCTTGTAAAGGCTGTACTCTTTACTACACCACTTTCTACCGGCCGCCCCTTGCTATCGTAATTGGTGTAGGAGAATTCGGCATCGGCTGGATTGTTGTCAGCGTTAGGATCTGCCTGCTTACTGTTTTGAGAATAGCGTATTTGGCCATCTTTGCGATATTTAAACCAGGCCTCGCCTTCATCCGGGCTACTGGTATATTCCAACTGACCTAATGAGTTATATTGAAATATACTTTCTAGTTTTCCTAAGGGCTGGTAAGCATGTGTCAATCTACCAGCTTTATCATATTCATTAAGACTATAGTCGTAATAATTCTCTTTATAGGTTACCGTAACCGTATTAGGCGTATACGTATCCAGATTCGTTACCGCTACTCGGTAAAAACCATTTGAAAGACCTTCTGAATTAAATGTTTCAAGTTCTTCGTTAATAAGATTATAGATAGAGACGTCCATGCCGGCAGGTTTATCAATTCTAAAACCGATTGCATTAAAACCTGCTGGAATATGTATATCTACATAGCCTTGTTCACCTATTTTGACTTGTGAACTTCTTACAGTACTTCCGCCACTTCGTGCAGCTGCAAGTGTTTTACCATCAGCATCTTCAAATACCACAGACTCATTTCCATGAACATCACGAACTATTGTTTTAAAAATAAGGTAGGAAGAATTGTATTTAGGATCATCAAATGCAACACTACTTGTAAGTTCCTGTCCTGCACGCATGGTAAATGAGTAGCCCTGTTTCCAGTCTCCGCCTTTTTTATTACCACCTATTGTTTTGAGAATCTCACCAGGAATAAGCTTGCTGTAAATCGTCTTGGCGTAAGGATAATCCGTAACATCCTGATACTTGGATCGCGTATTTTGATCACTATAATACCAACCCAGAGAATTTGATTGTTCTCCTATCTTAACCAAGGTATTTGAATCATTATCATAATCTGACGCAGACAATGTAGCTCCATCTTCACGCTTTATGAAGTCGGGGTTAAATAGAAAATCTCCACTTTTGACAGGTGCATTTATAGTAGCTAATTTTGGTCTACCCTGGGAGTCATAACGTACCTCCGAAGCCCAAATTGAATCTGTTTTTTTATCCCAAACTTGTGACTGCTCCACTTTCCCATATGAATTGTAATATGTTTTAGATTTAGCCTCTTCTTCCCCTAATGCGTCATAGGTTTTAGTTAAAAGCCAATTTCTATCCTCCTTCGCTTCAGTCGTCGGGCAACCTGAATTATCACCAGCAATATTGGGACAGTTATCGGAGTTATTAGCAACATAATTTGTGGGTTGACTACAGCTCTCCATACTTGTATCGGGGTCTCCATAGCCGTCACCATCAAAGTCTGAGTACCATACTGGTAAATCATCAACCGTGTAATTAATAGTCCGTGAAGAGCTCCAAGTTAAAGAAGAATTATCTCGAGCCCTCAAATAATAAACTGTACCATTGGTACGCGTAATAGATTTTACTGAAGATGAAGTACTAGTGCCACTGGAAAAACTTTGCCAAAACCAAGTAACCCCTGAAGGAGGATTTCCCCTTGTCAAAACTGTATTACCACAATTATTGGTAATGGATGGCGCACTTGGAACAGCCGGAGGGGTTCCTAATCCATCATCAACGCTTCCATTACAGTCATTATCCTTTCCATCTGCTAACTCCTGAGCCCCTGGATAAACTGACGAATCGTTATCATCGCAATCACCGGTTCGCGCAACAAAATTGGGTGGAGGTGTACTACAACCTTCTATGTACAAAGCACTACCCCAGCCATCACCATCATTATCTCTATAATAATTAACCCTTTCACTTTCTGGACAGTCATCGTCAATAATTGTGGCTTGAGCTTGAGTAACAAAATGAATCCCAAACAACATAAAAATTATAAAAAAGTTCTTCATTATTTTTATTTTCAAAAAGTTTATAAATACCTATTTATTGTTTAGAGATAATATCCAGGTTGATAATTACTAGGAATCTGAGTAGAAGAACAATTGTCTAAAACCTTAACTGGTTCATCATACTGATAGGTATGCCCTTTAAAATTTCTACGATAACTGGATTTTAGAATAAAACCTCCTATAATAGAATCATCGTCTTTGGGGTCTACCATGACTTTAGAACCATCTTGATGCATATTTTGAATCTCATTATAAATTGCCTTTAGATTTCCGGCATCATCATAGACATATGCTGTTGAGAGATTATTGCTACCGTTTATATGAGTTAAATACCCTAAATGATCATAGACGTAAGTCGTCATACTAGATTCAGCAGGATGCAATCTAAAATCATCAAAATTTATAGCACCCGAACCATTTTGCTTAATCTGAACAGAGACATTTTGGTTGACTCCTACTTCTATGTAATAATTCAGTAACCTCCAGCAAGCTGCATCTACTTGTTCTGATGGCTGGATTGTGTTTCCATTAAAAATTACCTGAGGCAACAAAGACGGATTTGATGTTAGTCCAATACTTGGTTTATGCCAGAATGAAATTTTATATGTACCCGGTTGCAAAGCCTTACTTAGATCTGTCTGACTGGTACCGCTAGAAGTACTGAGACTATATACCGTTTCTCCATTCGACTGCGTCTTATAGGAGTATAATCCGGTATGTGCTTTGTTGTCTCTTAAGGGCGTAATCTGATTCTTTAGTAGGTATGAAGCACTTGAATTGTTTATATATTCTGAACCATCTGCATATGATGCTGAGGCTCTTGAATTAACAACGGCTCCTACTTTAGAGTCATTATCAACCATAATTGTAGAAGCAAAATTTCCATTAATGTCTCTAACTTCTAATGGTGAAGACCAATGATTGTATCTGGTAGTTTCAGATACTTTTTGCCATTTTGAGGATGAAGGTGCGTTAGCACTCCAGTTAAAATTATCCTGACTTGCTGACAATGTGCTAACATAATTGCCGTGTTCAGAGTCGATCGCATCTTTCCAAATGTACTGTGCTTGTTTACGCCAAACACCAGGGCCAGCATTAGAATCAAAAGCGGTATAATCTAGATTTGAATAATTCCAGTTATTCTTCCAGGTAGTTAATGATGCATTAAGAGTTTTGTCAGTTCCATTAATGTTTGCAGTAGTAATCGAAAATGCTTCTTGACTTAACATATTTGCATTCCCTGAACTCAAAACTTTAGACCCCATAGCTGCATATTTTTCATATGCCGGGACTTTCTCTGTTGTAAGTTGAGTACCATCAGCAAGTTTAGTAATCGTTTTTCTAAAGCTACCTAGCCAAGGATCAACATCACTAAACTCCTGACTAGTCTCAACTCCACCAGAATACACTTTAATTTTCCGAAGCATATTGTTGTACAGTGTTTTTGAAGAAATACTTAACAACCTTTTAGTATTAGTTATACTTGTACCTTCGGAATTGGTCTCAAATACCGTCTTCATCGAATTAAACGTCTCTTTAGTAATACCTTTATTGAATTCTGCAAGGTTATTACCATTTACCAATTTACCTCCTGTAAGGATTTCTCCATTGACGTACTCATTCTCGGTACGCATCATCAGCTGTCCAAAAGAGTTAAAGTTTTCAATAGATTTAATCTGACCTAACAATGCCGTATTCACATGAATATCAATCTTTTTAGCATGGATCTTGTGTGAAGCAGTACCATTAAAACCTTGAAAATTGTCATTCACTTCAGCCCAAAATATGCGATCCTCGGTATCGGCATTTACATCTAGAACTTCCATTTCAATTTCAGGATTAAAAATGTCAAAAACAGGTTTTAAAACGTGGTGCCGGTATCTGGTCTCACTAGTGTAGTCATTTTCATTAGCTCCAGAGGTCCTCATAGTCACATATTCATACATAACCCCAGGACCAGGAAGTTCTGATTGGTAGGGGACAAACTTCACCCCATCAACGGGTGCATAGGAAGTTATACCACTACTCTTACCAGTGAATGGATTCGTATAATCATAAGTGGTTTTATAGGTAGTCGCCCCATCTGTCGTTCTTAATTGCTTAACACGAAGCCCTCCCCCTGTTTCATCTTCGGGTACCTTATTAGCTATAAGTTTATAATTTAAATTCATAGTCCATGAATAATTTGATTCAGAAATTGGACAATCAAAATTTTTATAAACCCCCTTGTTTTTAACTTCATCATTTTCACTCCAATCTAATCGAAACCAACCAGGAACCTGCCACCAACCAATGTTATCTGAAGAATCTATGAACTCTTGCCCTACGTTTGCTTCAAATTGGAGAATCACACCAGTAGTGCCAACTGAAATGACCTCTACTTCTTTGTCTATATCAATTTTCACATTTCTACTTGCTTTCCTATTTAAACAACCAGATAAGTTTAAAAATGCATTTCGTGAGGTATCAAAATATTGACTAAAATCAATATTATCATTTAGACCTGCTTTCTTTCTTATATTAACCTGAACTAAATGTTTAGTATTGTTACCACTTATATCTTGAACATCAAACCTAAATTCCAATTCATTTTGTAAAGTCTGCCAATACCTCCTACTAAAGGCTTCAATCCAATAATCATCTTCCTCATAATCAATATCTATACGCGCTCCGGTAGGCATAGAGACTGACTTTAAACTCCAGGCTTTAGTCTTATTGCCCGAACCATCAGTACCATTATAATCTCCCTGCATATAGCCCCAGTTGTCTCTAAAATCTCTTTTTTGCTCAACATAAAATTTTATTTGATCTGGAGTTGGAGTTGTGGTTCCAAAACTTTGAGGGGGAGCAATATTACTCATCTCTTTAAAGAAATAATCAAATCGTATAGGAGGCATAAAGTCTCGTAAATTCCGATCTTTATAATGAACCGCATTTAAGCTCAGTTTTCCCTTATCATTATTTCCCAGCTCCGGATTGGAATGGTTTGGAGCAGCTGCAGAGCTTGCAGATCCTTTCGCCAATGAGTAATCCTGCTCTAGATCAATAACCTTTAAAGCATTTTCTTTAATAAATGATGTGCTGACATCATTTATGTCCAATACATTACCTTCCATTTGTTTCCCATAGCTGTAATTGCTACTATCGTAAACATCCTCAAAATAAGGTGATTCCCAATTTGGAAAGTGTGACGAATCCCTTTGATACGGGGTTGAAGTACTGTTTTGATATTGTACTCCTAAATTACCACTCGAGTTTTTTGATAAGTTTTTTCCCGCATCACCATTAACCAAAACAATTCTTTTAAGTCTGAGTGAATATTCACGAGCATAACTGACTCCATTCTCTTGAACAATAAGATTGGGGTCTGTAAAATTTAGGGAGTTATCATTTGTACCGTTTCCTGTATTACCTAATTTTTTGGGGTCTCCATCATACCCTCCATTTGAATTAGAGAATTTAAATTTCAGGTCTTTTCCAATGGCATCATAACGAATATCTTTTACAAAGAGTGCTGTTTGATTACGGGTATTTATTTTATCCAGATAATACAATTGCTTACGCCCAAAACTATAACCGCCTTTATCCTTGTCTTCTATTTTATCAATCTCGTTAGTATTGTAGTTATAACTACGGTCTGGATAGGGATCCCTCCACACAAAACCATCAGACCATTTACCATACTCAAGTTCAACCCAATACCCGTAATCTTCTTTATTAAAGGTACCAAGCTCGTTATTAATAGGGTCTGGTCTATCTACATAATCCGGCCCCGTTATAGCGGTTAACAACCAGTGCGTTGCATATCGAGAAAACTCACGGCGCTCATTAACATTGCCTGCATTAAAACTACCATCTTCCTGTTCATTAATAAGATTACGATGAACCTGTTCATAATGATAAACCGGTAACGCATAATGGTAAGTCTTTCCATCAGGAGCTGTGATTTTGTAACCTCCAATACCAGTAGGATCAAATAAGGCTGAATTATCCCGATCATTATTACTTACTGTTGCAGGAGAAATCAAGCCGCGATTTCCTGCAGCTCCAGAATAAATCTGCTCATTTGTAAATACCTCAACATAATTCGGACTCTTTGCTCTCTGGTTGTTGATTGTTGAAAAGCCAGAATGTAAACCTTTATCAATAAAATCAGACAAATCATTTCCGCTAGTCGCATTAATCAAACCATCAATTGTATTTTGCTCACTCTGTGTAAATTGACCATCAAAATAAAAAACAGAGGGCCGACTACCTTGATCATAGTTATAGTAACCCAATGTTTTATTTGGTAAGGTATTTGATGGTGAATGTCTTGTTCCCCAACTATCAGTAAATTCATCAAAAATTTGTGAACCTGCGTGCCAATACACGTGGATATCCTCGTTATCAGCATTAGTTGTTCTTAATCCTTTCCCAGCTATAGTGGCATTTTCAAATGTGTGAGGAGTCATATTTCCCATTAAACCTTGAGCGGATACATTATAGTTGTCATAACCTAAATAATTAAAGTTTAATTTCTCAATTTGCTTTGAGTAATCCCCCACAAATTCTTCTTCCGTTTGGGGAACTGGTGTACTATAAGTATCGAGACTTGTTGCCCTATTTACATAATCGTTAAAACCTGTCCCTGAATTAACATCATAAATTTTCGGACCAGTACCTGTAACTTTTCCACTAGTCAGGGCGCTAAAGTCGTAAGAGTAAAGTGCACCCCAATCATGATGCTTATAACCTTTCTGGATATTAACTTTTACTTTACTTTGATTATATCCCAGTGTAATTGGTAGTCCGACGACATGCAACGGAAGAGCTATTGCAAATGACTGTTGGCTGACACTTGCATCTCCTACAGATAGTTCCCTACTTTGAACAGAACCACCCGATCTTGCTGATGCATCCGCACTATTAGAATAGTTTGACCCCGCACCTACACCGAAAGATCCAGAGCCATCAAAGGATATATTTAAGCTATTACTTACATCACTAAAATCATTAGATCCAGAATCCTGACCCTTTGCTCCTACACCTAATCCAAAAGACACTTCCTGTGAAGTCAAAGAGTATGACACACCTCCACCAATTCCAGCATTATCACCTAACCCTATTCCATAGCTTAAACCAACACTCACATCTCCCCTAGTATCAGCAGATATAGAGCCTCCTACTCCCTCAAGTCCTAAAGTAGCGAGACCTGCTGAGGCATTTACTGAACCTGAAAGTCCTTTTCCTCCTCCCCAATTTGCTCCAACACCTACACTTATAGCTCCAGGAAATCCTACAGCAACTGAAACTCCATGATACGTATCTTGATGGTAATAGGAATTAAAATCAATACTTACCCCGTTTTTTAGATCATCAGGAGTATTGGTTACAGATCTGTTTATAGCACCAGGGGTTAAATACCATCCTAAACCTACCCAGGAAGCATCTAAATCTGAGGTGATCCCTGCGTGATAGGATAAGTTTACAGGATAGCCTTCTACATCTAGCAGTGGCAACACATACGATAGATCTCCCGTAGAAAGACTTACCATATCCGTAGCATCTACTGGTTCAAAGCCTGCTGCTTCAGGTGAATTTGGCCCGTTATTATTTGCATAAAGCATATTATACGGAAGCAATGCACTGAGCATGATTACATTTAAAAATATCGCAAGGATTTTATGCGAGCGTTTTACTTTTCTCATATCTCTTTGGGTCGTTTTCATTTTCATTTTTAGTAAGCTTTAACAAATTCCAAAACAACTAAAACCAAGGTTGGTTTTCTAATTTTTTATCTCGGTATTTATCAATTAAGACTACTACATAAGCCTTTATTAATCACAGTTTTCATTGTAATACGTCACTATCGCCCGCAGGTCTTTTTTGCGGTAGTCCTTTGCTTCTATTTTCTGTATCAGCTGCGGGCAATCTTTAAAATAATCACTCGCTGCTTTGATGAAATTCTTAGTAAAAAGTTGATTGGAGCCCAAATGGGTCATCCCTGTTTCTGTTTCTCGCTTCAGGTAGAAGTTGTCTATATTGTAAGCATAACCACCAAAGCCCATTCCCATTCCTCCGGCTGCCCCAAAACCCATAGGCGCTCCCGGGTTATAACCCTGCCGGTTAGTAGTATACAAACTCACTCTACCTGTGACAATCTCTTGGACTACCAGTTCATCTTCCTTATCTACCACCGGTAGTTTGATATACCGCTTTATTCCCTCATTGGTGTTGTACTCCGCCTGAGCAATCTCATCAAAGGTGTATGTGACGCCCTTGTCCTGACGCTCGGTTCTAAACTTTACTTTTTTGTACGGGTTTTGGGTAGCAAAACCTTTGGCCACTTCCCCATTTTCCATATATAGAGAGACCGGGGCCAGTGGTGCTGCACAACTCATCAAAACAGCTACTGACAACAGGGTGATAACAAATTTCATCTTCTTATAATTTAATCTTATTTCTGGCTGACTTTATAGCTATAAAGCCGTAAAATCTAAAATTCTATCCCGGGCTGATCTATAAAGACAGTTTTAGGAAACTTAAAGGATACCTCTCCGGTTCCAAAACCGAGGTCCTGAAGCGTTATAATAAAATCATCACCTTCAGCGCGTTCTACCTCTTCTTTGGGGTAGACCAACATCATTGTTGTTGAGCGGCTCATCCCGTACATTCTGGGATAAACATAATCTGCAAGGGCTACCGTATCCCTAGCAGCAGTAATCAGATTGAGTTTATTTTCCATCCCAAATGCAAGGGTGTTGACCATTGCTCCAAACCGGTTACGGTCTGCTGCCAAACCGTTTAAAAGCTCCTGATTGTTCTTAGACATAGATAAGTTAAAATACAAATACGAGCCATACTTAGAACGTAAGCTATCAACCTCCTCTGGAGTATATCCAGTACCCAACTCCTGAAAAACCAACAGATCTGTAGGGCGGTAAAGCATACTGAAATCTACGCCATTAACTACCTTAGACACCAAATACTCCGAATCATCTGCGGTGATATACTCGGTAAGCTCATCACTGGTATTAAACGTAGGTGTGGAACACGAGACTAACCAAAGACTTAGGAAAACTATACTTAAAAGTTTTAAGCAGCTTCGTATCATTTACCTGTGAATTGTGCGTTAAGTTCTTCGAGCACTTCATCGGTCAGGTCTGAGCCTTCCTGTGCATACATAATGGTTCCGCCTCCGGTGGCACCAAAGATGATGCGATAGCCTTTTTGCTCACCATATTCTTTTACAAAATCATTGATATCATTTACTACTGTCTGGGTAATTTTTTGATCTTCTTGCTGAATTTGTTTTTGTACTGCCTGCTGGTAGCTGTTGATCTGTTGCTGCTTGTTGGAAAGTAACTCCTGTTTGAGCTCCAGTTCTTTCTTTGACATCGAACTGCGCTCTTTCTCATAGTTCTTTAACTCATTCTGCCAGTCGGTTAGCAAGCTATCAGCATTAGCCTTTAACGTATTGGCCTTGGTCTCAAACTCTTTTTTCACTATAGCGGTACGTTTATAACCATCTAATAGACGATTAATATCAACATAAACCAACTCACTACTATTTTTCAAATAAAAAAATGTGAAAATGCCAAAAGCTAAAGCTACTATACTAATTAACAAAGGGGTAATCTTACTCATACTAACAATTAAAATTTATTTTTATTTATAACGGTTATGCATATACTCTAATTACTCTCTAGCTTATGTAATCGATTAAGAAGAGTTTCTAAAATTTCTTGTTGTTTCTCCAATTTCTCTTTCAATTGAATAAAAGAAGCATTCTTTTATTCAATTTTTTTCTCCTGCTCCAAGGTATAAAGCGTAAGCTCTTCTATCTTTTTTAAAAGAAGCATATTAAAACTACTTAGATTAATACCTTCTTTTTCAAATTCCTGTGCTGTAGGAACATCCGGCAAATGCTTAAATGCTTTTATATACTCTTCAATTTCTTTCAAACTTTTTAAATCATATTCTCTTTCAAAAACATAGTCTGGCGCAATTGTTCCATTTAAATCAACTTTTACTTCTTGGGCATGTACATCTCCCTTAACAGTTAATTCTGCGTCTGGATTAGATGTTAGTATACCTACTCTTCCATCTGCCAGCACCGTAAACTTCACTCCTTGAGCAGCTTGGGAAGTCCCAAAAGATAATTGTAAAATTCTTGATGAGGGTTGAGCATTTACTTGATTTACGTATAATGCTGCACCGGCAGAATTATCTCTAATAAGGTGATGGTATGTTGTGTTATTATTTGGAGATCTAAAAATCCCAGTATATGTTGTTTGACTATATAAACTTTTGTTTAAACCTATTAGAGCAATTAAAAAGAAAAGTTTTTTCATTTTAAAATATTTCCTTCAAAAGACGTAATAACTATTTAAATTAAATAAAGTAATTTGTCTGAATTCATAAAATTAGACCTAAAGGACATTTCTTAAATGAATAAATTACTATCCAACAAACTCTTACCTAATCATAAAATAATGTAATTGTTGGACTATTCTCTTTCAAGATTAGCTACGCGTTCTTTTAATTTTAGATTTTCCTTGTGTTCTTCGATAAGGTATAGGGTTAGCTCTTCAATTTTTTCAAGAAGCTTGAGGTTCATTTCTTTCAAGTTTAGACCATCTTGATTCATTTCTTCTGCTGAAGGTATATTAGGCAAATGTCCTTTTTGCTGAATATACTCTTCTACTTCCTTTAAATTTCGAAGAGAATAGGAATTTTCAAAAACATAATCTGGTGCTACAGCCCCATTAAGGTCAACTTTTACTTCCTGAGTATGGATTTTCCCCTTTACAGTTAAAGCCTCATCTGGAGAATTTGTACCTATACCTATTCTTCCATTAGACTGAACGACAAAATGAGGAATCCAAGTATTAGAATTAGCTAGACCAACTACAAACTTGTCAGACATTGCAGTTTGATTGTCACCTATATTCACTCGGAGTTCAGAAATATCGCTAGAAACGTTGTATCTAGAAATCCAAAAATGATCTGTATTTAAATGTGCTCCCTGAAAGAATAATTTGTTTCCATACGTTTGAGTTTTTGTTGTCTCATCATTATTTGTAATCCCTAAGTTTATATGACCATTTACTTCTAGCGCATTCCCGGGAGATGTGGTACCTATTCCTACTCTTCCATTACCAGCAATGTGCATTCTTACTTGAGGATCACCACCTTCATAAGGCATAGTCAAAAATTGAAGATAAGTATCGTGTGAACTTCCTCGGTATGATCTAAGTATAGACTCTCCTGCAGCCGCAAATTTAAAAGCTATATCTCTAGAACTACCACTACCTAAAGGTTGATTTGGACCAATAATGGTCAATTCAGGAATAGCATCATTATTAGAGGATCCTATTCTCAAATTCCCTGTAGTATAATTATCACCGCTGTTTGTCCACTGTGCGTATGACAATAATGGTAAAAGACTAATTCCGAATAATAATTTCTTAATCATATAGTTTGCTTTCTATTGTTTCAATTCTATTTAAAAGATTCCTATTCAATTCGTGTTCTTGTATCAAGTATAATGAGAGTTCTTCAATTTTTTTGAGCAGTAACGCATTCATTTCTCCAACATCTATACCCGCTGCTAAAACATCCTGTTCACTAGGAATTTCAGGTAAATGTTGGTGAGAATTGATAAATTCTTTTAAGTCATCTAAGGAAATTAAATCGTACTTATCCTTAAAAACGTAATCAGGCCAACTATTAAGATTCACGTTCACCTCCCTTGCTCCTATAGATCCCTCAACAGCTAAACGATGATTTCCTGTTGTTTTAGTACCAATACCTACTTTGCCACTACTATTAATTGTCATAGCATCAACAGCAGAACCTGATTTGAGTGTTCTAAAAACGGCTATCTCACCATTATTAACTGAACCGAAATAAAGTGTGGCAGATCCATAAATCTCATTTGGATCGATTAATAAGGTGTTAGTTCCATCATTAATATTTAAAAAACTTTTATTAGGTTGCCATTGACCAGCTAGAGTAGCATTTTTTCGTATTTCAACTCTCCCAACTGGATTAATGGTCCCAAATCCAAAATTACCGGAGTCATCAATAATACAAGATCAATAGCCAAAGTCCTAAACAGAATACTCCCGTCTTTTGCTGCCAAGTAAAGTTGATTTCCAGACTGAGTAATTTGATTATTATCAATCCCAATTCCTAAATCTGAAGTACCTACTAAAGCCCAAGAATTATTCAAATTTTAAGTGGGTCCAATAGTAGTTGTACCTACCACATTTAAAGCTTTACCTTCAGGAGTTAAAGTACCTATACCAACAATACCATTGCTTGGCAAACTATTATTTTGACTAAACAATACTTGAACAGATAAATCAAAAGATATTGCTATACAGATTAGATCCTTCATCGACCCATTAGACTTTTAATATTTTTCAATTCAAGTTGAAGTTTGTTGATCTCCTTTGATTGCAACAAAAGCATTTCAGATTGTGATTGGCTTTCTTTATGCTGTTGAATTATATAAAGCGTAAGTTCTTCAACTTTCTTTAAAAGCAGCATGTTCATTTCTCCAACGGAAATACCATCTCTCTCAAATTCACTAGCAGAAGGAACTTCAGGTAGATGTTTATTGGTTTCAATATAAGTTTGAATCTCTTCCAAGGTTCTTAAGTCATAGGTCTTTTCAAAAACATAATCGGGACCTGGGACGGATAAGTCTACGCGTACCTCTTCTGCATGTACGTTACCTTTCACTGTTAACTTTTCATCAGGAATGGTAGTACCTATTCCAATATAACCCGTATTTTTAATCATCAAGTGTGAGCCAGATCCATGCTGCCCCCCCACAAAGAAATTTATACTTCCTAGAGTATTTGAATTACTGATATACAAGGCTCCTCTATTACCTAAAATACCATATCCGCTTACCCTCAATTGGTCATTTGATGCATTAGGATTACCAGAATCTACACCGTTAATGATTAAGGTGTTGTTAATTGTTGCCTTACCGTTAACATCTAATCTTTCAGAAGGACTTGTGGTTCCTATACCGACTTTACCTCCAGAGTCATTTAAAATTATATTTCCGATACCACCTCCACTTCTAAAATAAATGCTACCGTTAGAAGTCAAATTATCGAAGACAAAATGATTATTTGATAAGCTCGACGTTCTCATCAAAAATTTTGAGTCAAACTGGATACCTTCATTACTTCCCAGATTTGCCAAATGAAGCCGCGAGGAAGGGTTTGTCGTACCTATACCTACACTCCCTGATGTCGGAAACGTGTTTTGTGCATAAACGCTTATTGATACACAAAAAATCAAAAAAATAATTGAGATTTTATTCTTCATTGTTCTCTAACCTGTTAATCCTCTCTATTAATTCTACTGTTTTCTGATTCTGTTCAAGTATATAAAGCGTCAGCTCTTCAACCTTCTTTAAAAGCAGCATGTTCATTTCTCCAACAGAAATACCATCTCTCTCAAATTCGATAGCAGAAGGTACTTCTGGTAAATGTTTATTATTTTTAATAAAAGCTTGGGTTTCTTCCAAGGTTCTTAAGTTGTAGGATCTTTCAAAAACGTAATCTGGAGCCGGCACAGACAAATCAACTCGCACTTCTTTCGAATGAATATTTCCGTTAACAGTGAGTTTTTCATCTGGACTAGTGGTACCAATTCCCACATTACCAGATCGATTGATTCTCATTATTTCTTTATCGGTTTCAACCAAGAATCTAATGGAACCATACCGAGACCTTAACCCTATATAATCTTTAGAAGTATCTGTAAAGGAAGCTCCTAATAGTGCGTTTCTCCAAGAATTATCGCTTGGCCTAAACACAATTTGATATTCCTTATTCGAAATATTCCCTAAGGTAATATTACCATTAACAGTAAGTTTATCGGCCAAATTATCGGTACCAATCCCTACATATCCACCATTTTTATTAATATAAGTATTTCCTTGATTGTAATAATTAATATATGTATAAAAGCCAGTTTTAGCATCTAAGTGTAAATTACCATTGGTTGCAACAACAGAGGCGACATTAGGATCATTCCCATTACCACCAACTCGCAGATAAGCTCCCCATGAGGAGTTGGGACCATATAGGTGAAAGTTATCGCTAGAAATCGGAATTGATTGTGCACATATAGAAGTAAAGCTTAATAATGCAAGTAATAAATAGTATAATTTCATCTATTTTGATTTTAAAAGTTCTTGGACTTGCTGTTTAAGTTTATTTATATTTTTTTCCTGATCACTATTCTTTTTATGCTCATCAATTAAATATAAAGTCAGCTCCTCAACTTTTTTTAAAAGCATCAAGTTCATTACTCCAACAGAAATACCATCTCTTTCAAATTCACTTGCAGAAGGTATTTCTGGCAAATGCCCGTTCTTATTAACGTAATCCCTAACATCTTCAAGTGATTTCAACTCGTAGTCTTTTTCAAAAACATAATCCGGAGCTGGGACCGACAAATCAACCTTGATTTCTTCAGCGTGAATATTTCCTTTTACCGTAAGCTTTTCATCAGGGTTAGTAGTTCCTAATCCAACATTTCCTAATCCATTATTACTTATAAAAAATGATCCATAAACAGGTTTATCAATAAGCAGTTCTCCTGTATTATTGTTTTCTGCTGGGTTTCCCATTGTTAAGTTTGCGAATCCTTCTACCTTTCTAAACAAGACTCGAGCGCCTTTATGAGTTGCGGGAATATTTGCTGTTAAATGAACTACTGAAGTACTGATTTTCCTCAATCTTAACGTTATATTAGGCAAAGGATGATCTTGTATTAAACCTTGTTCGCTTTGACTAAAATTAACGTAAGCTTTGAAGAGGGATCTTTTAGGGAATGTGAAGCCCCAATTCCCAGTATTATCTATGACTTCTCCTACAATACTAATTGCGTCATAGGTCCCTATTTGACCGGCATCGAAAATTGCAACAACACGCTCGCCAGGAGTTGTTCCTGTATTATCTACATTCCACTCTAACTCTTGGGAATATGAGTTGCAAATAATTAAGAATAAAACACACTGTAATAACCTCATCATATTTTCAAATTATTTATTCGTTTGAAGTTCGCGTAGTTCTGAAACCAGCGCCTTATTTGCAACTTCCAGTTGATCTATCTTTTTATTTAGTTTGATCAGATGCAGTGTAAGTTCCTCCACTTTTTTGAGTAAAACCATATTCAATTTACCAATCTCAACTCCTTCTTTTTCCATTTCTTTTGCTGAAGGAATTTCAGGAAGATGTTTATTTTTTCTAATATATTGCTCTAACTCTACAAGCTCTCTTAGCTTATAATCAGATTCAAAAACATAATCAGGTCCTGGCACGCTAAGATCTACGCGTACTTCTTTCGCATGAATGTTTCCATTTACTGTTAATTTTTCATCAGGTATTGAAGTGGCTATCCCTAAATTTCCTCTATTAAATGAAAAATTTGGCACCCAAACTCCATCTTGATAGCGCTTATAACCAATTTCAAAAATACCATTTTGTTCATCCCCCAACATTAGTTTCAAATAGGTCTGATCACGATTTTGATCATCTCTATATATACGAGTATTGTCATAATTATGACCTAAATTGGCATCATTGAATTCAATTTCATTGGATTTAACTCTATTACTAACAACAACTTGATTTGAAGTTGACAATGTCGCTCCCGACTGTTGCCATTGAGCTTGTAGCAAGGAATTAGCCCCTAAATACAACAGTACTATTAATTTAATTCTCATATATGGATATTTAATCTTCTATTGCTAATAAACGTTTATTCAAATTAGCATTAGACTCTTTTAGGCTTTTGATTTCATTATTCTGTTCAATGATATAAAGCGTAAGCTCTTCTATTTTTTCTAGAAGCTTTAAATTCATCTCTTTTAAGTTCAATCCATCTCGCTCTAATTCTTCTGCTGAGGGAATTTTAGGAAGATGACCTTCTGTATTGATAAATTTTTCAACTTCATCTACAGGCATTAAATTGTATTTTTTTTCAAAAACATAGTCCGGCGCAATAACACCAGCTAGATCAACCCGAACTTCTTGACTGTGGATGTTGCCTTTTACAGTTAGCTTTTCGTCCGGGTTATCTATTCCTATACCTACATTACCTAAGTGGTCTAGACTTAATCCGACTTCATTCTTATTTCCATCTGTCTTTAGAAGAACACTACTAATGTCATTGGCTATAAAAGAATCTTCTATAAGCATTGTTGATATAGTTGCATAATTGGCTTGTGAATTAGCTGGTTGAACAACTTCGATTACCATTGAATTATTAAATGGTAGATTCGCTCCTTTGAAAATAGCCGCATAAGGCCTTCGCAAACCTCCATTATTAAACGCAAGTTTAAATAACCCCAATCGTTTTGCTGCTTCCCTAAGGTTATTGGTAATTTTATCCTCCCAAGCATCTCGAGAAACTAATATACCTATTTGCCCTTTGCTTAAATTATTTAGTTCTTGAGCTAACGCCTCAGATTCAGCTGGATTACCGAAGGTATCATAATTAATTGTGGATAAAACTTGTTGGCTACTTGCATCTATAATTGTCAATGCAAGTCCTCTACTAGAAATACTATTATAAGGAGTAGCATAATTATTATAAATTATGTTTCCATCGATCTTAAGAATTCTTGTCTTAAGATTATCGTAGTTACCAGTTCCTCTAATATAAATTGCTTTTTGAGCTATAGAACTACTAAAAACAAATAGACCTAATAACAACAGTTTATATGTTTTGACTCTCATAATAGTATTATTTGCTTTTTAAGATGGTTTTCAATTCTGTCACCTCTTCCCTTAAAACAATCAATTCTTCATTTTGGGCAATAAGGTATAAGGTTAACTCTTCTATTTTTTGAAGTAATTTAGCATTCATTTCCCCTAATAAAACACCATCTTTTTTAACCTGCATTTCGTTTGGAATGTCCTTCAAATGATCATTTTCCTGAATGAATTGTTTTACATCTTGAAGTGAAGGCAAATTGTAATCTGACTTAAACACAATATCTGGCAAAGAGGTCAAATCTACCCTCACTTCTTTAGTATGGATTTCACCGTTAACGGATAATCTTGAATCTGGAGTAAGCGTTCCTATCCCAATTTTCCTATTAGGTTTAATTATCAGCTTTGTAGAATTTAAATGATTGTTGTTAGTGCCAAAACTAAAATTCAACGATGAATCCCCTGTTCCATGTGTCGTTTGTCGAGCTATTGACCAAACGTCTGTATTTGATGAACCGGAGCCTTCTACAAAATTTATTGCCGAGCCCCATCTGTCGCTTTGGTTTGACACCAAATCGATTATAGCATCTTGGTCTTCTACTAAAAAAGTTCCGTATTGAGTCTTAATACCAGTTTCAAGCTGTACAACATGTAACTTTGTACTGGGATAATTTATACCTATACCTACATTTCCAGAAGGTGGAAATGTATTTTGAGAAAAAACTGTTGATTTAAAACAAAAGAGAAATAGGAAAAAAAAGAATAAAATAGACTTAAAGAGACTCATATACTACTAATGATTTTATACAAATAAATGTAGTATAAGCGTTTTAATCAAAAGTTAGTTGTCGGTATTTATAAAACGCGACTTATTTTTTTCTTTCTTTAGTTGAACTATTTACATCACGCCTTAATTGTTGAATTTCTTTATGTTGTGAAATTATGTATAAGGTTAATTCTTCGATCTTTTTCAATAACAACATATTCATATCACCTACCAAGATCCCCTTATTTTCAAAATCAGTAGCAGATGGGATCTCGGGCAAATGTTTATTAGATTCTATATAAGTTTCAAGCTCATCAAGGTCTTTTAGGTCATATCCCTTTTCGAAAACATAATCAGGAGCTGGAACTGCTAAATCAACACGTACTTCTTCTGAATGAATTTTACCTTTTACTGTAAGTTTTTCATCTGGATTTGACGTTCCAATACCTATATTCCCATTAGACTTTAAAACTAAATTGTCTCTCCATTTCCAGACTCCCCCTCCATTATAGCGTGTCTGTAAGTACATTCTTCCGTTAGCATTATTATTTGATGTATTATCTGGTGTTACAATAATCCGACCTTGCTGCCAAGGGTTTCCACCATTCTGAGCTGCGGGGACTACAAAACCAAGAGCTGCTCCCTCAGTAGTAGACCTTGCAGACGAAGTTGCTTCAATTATTAAATTGGCATCATATTGACTTGTACTATTTTTCTGTATCACCTTAGAAATAACATGAAATTTTGCACTAGGATCAGATAACCCCACGCCTATTTTACTATTAAAGAATGTGGTGTTTGCAAATATTTGAAAATTTTCTAAATTTTGATTAGCTGTATTAAATTTTGTAAATCTTATATTTCCAGTAGCCTTTCCCCCAGACTGGATGTAATTATAACCATCAGAATGACCTGTAAAAAATTATAAAGCTGGATAACTCGAATTTGAGTCTCCAAAAAGCACACGTTGCCCGGAGCCAAATACATGTAATTTAGCCTGAGGACTGTTCGTGCCTACACCTACATTTCCTGATGAAGGAAATGTGTTTTGTGCATAAAAGCAAAAGCATTTAAAAATAAAAATAATTAAGAAGTATTTTTTATAGTAATTATAGCTTTTTATCATCACAGTACTTTTTTAATTAATTGAGAGGTCATCTATACGTTTAGACAGTTTTTTGTTTATTTCAACTTGCTCTTTAAATAATTTTTTAAAATTTTCTATCTCCTTATTCTGGTCAATTATGTAAAGAGTCATCTCTTCTATCTTTTGAAGTAATTTTGAATCCATTTCCCCTAATAGAACACCATTTTCTTCTACATCTTTTGCTGAGGGTATATCTTTTAAGTGACCATTTTTTTGAATAAACTCCTCTACCTCTTTTAATGTGGGTAATCGGTAATGATCTTCAAACACAAAGTCAGACCAATCTGTCTCAACTTTAATTTCTTTGGCCCGTATCTTACCATTTACTGCTAGTTTCCAAGTCCCTGGATTATGTGTCCCAATCCCTACATTTCCCGATGCCCTATTTATTGCAAGTATATATTTTGACCAACTAGGCTGATTTTCTTTTACTCTTAAGTAAAGTGAATTGTTATTATTATGAGCATTAAATAACCAATCGTTATCACCAGCTCCATTAATAACTAAAGCTCCCCAATCTCCATTACCAGCCGTTAAATTTCCATTTATAGTTACGGCACCCTCGAAGGTACCTCCTGTTGTGGGAACATAATCTTGGGCTTTGGTTACAGTTATAGTTGCAGCAACCAAACTGATGAACATGATAAGCGTTCTTTTCATATATCTACTCTTTGTAAATTATTATTTATCATCTGTAACTAGCGAATCTATTCTTTCGTTGAGTTGATTGATTTTTTTATTTTGTTCTATGATATACAGTGTTAATTCTTCAATTTTCTGAAGTAACTTTGAATCCATCTCTCCTAAAAATATCCCATTTTCTTCAACATCTTTCCCCGAGGGAATATCTTTTAAATGACCAAACTGATTAATATATGATTCTACTTCTTCTAAAGTCGGTAATATATAATCCCGTTCAAAAACATAGTCTGACCAGCCAGTTTCAACTTTGATTTCCTTTGCTCTAATTTTACCATTTACCGCTAACCTCCAAGATCCTGGACTAGTGGTACCTATTCCTACGTTTCCTCCACCAGAAGAAATTAATGTATTAGCTGAAATATAATGATTTATATAAACAGCGTCTCCTGCTGTGTAAGCATCCATCACAATATTTCCAGATCCCGATGAAAGTGCTTTTATAGTAGGATATCCATTATTCCTGCCTAATTCAAGGGTAGGCTTGTTCGAATTAGGTTGAATGGATTGTGTCTGCGCTAGAAGGTTTATATTTAGAAAAAGTACTATAGCAGTAAATATTTTCATATCATCAATAAATTAGTTAGTCTAGGTTTTTTTTAATAAGGCTTTCACTTGATCTTGTAAATCGACAATTTTCTTATTTTGTTCAATGATGTAAAGCGTAAGTTCTTCAATTTTCAGAAGCAACTTTGAATCCATCTTTCCTAATAATATTCCATTTTCTTCTACATCTTTCGCTGAAGGAATATCTTTTAAATGACCAAACTGATTGATATACAATTCCACTTCTTCTAAAGTAGGTAACGAATACTCCTTATTAAACACATAGTCTGACCAACCGGATGGCAACACTTTAATCTCTCTTGCTCCTATAGATCCTTCTACAGCCAATCTGTGTATACCGGTATCCAGAGTTCCAATACCAAGGTTACCTGATTGTGATAAAAACATTTTTGTACTATATCCAGAAAAATCATTATCATCGTGATTACGCAGTGTGCTAAATCCTAATCCATAACCAGTGTTTCCATTTCTTAAAGCATGAATTATCGTGCTATCATAGGTTGTTCCTGTACCAAGCCATCGCGAGATAAAAATTGAAGGCTCTAAGGAACCAGTAAAAGATTGTTGCACCCCTAAAGACAACTTCATATTAAGTCCATCTTCAACCTGAAATTTCTTTACCGGATTAGATATCCCTACACCTACCTTATCCGTAGAATCATAGAGTTGACCGAATGATAAAGTATAATAGGTGAGTAAAACTAGTAGTAGGGTGAGTTTTCTATTCATTTGGAAAAGTTTCTATTGTTTTTAAAGTCTTTTCTAAAGTTTCCATTTTATTCAACAGAATGGCTATCAGCTCATCTTGCTTTTGCAACTTGTTATCTTGCTGAATTGTATATAAGGTAAGTTCCTCGATTTTCTGAAGCAGTTTTGCATCCATTTCACCAAGAAAAATTCCATTTTTTTCAACATCTACAGAGGAAGGAATATCCTTTAAATGTCCATATTTTTTGATGTGGTTTTCGACCTCTTCTAATGTGGGCAAACTATAACTGTTTTCAAATACAAAATCAGACCAATTGGAAAGGTCTACTTTAACTTCTTTTGCGTGTACCGTGCCATTTACGGAAAGTTTGGAATCTGGAGTTGTTGTGCCAATACCTACATTCCCATTTCCACTAACGCTAAATTTTGGATACCATATACCTGTTTTAGTTACTCCCACGACGAATTTATCACCGTAGTGACCTGGATCATCACCAAGATTTAATCTAACCTCTGAAGAATTTGGACTACTCATAACATTATAGCGAGCAATCCATAGATCATCTGTATTCCTATTGGCACCTAAAAAAAATAATTTATTGCCATATGTATTATCTCGCGTAGAACTACTCTTATCAATTCCTAAACTAATATTTCCATTTACTTCTAAGGCTTCAGTAGGAGACTCCACACCTATTCCCAATTTTCCACTAAACGAGGAGGGTTGTCCATTGCCTCTAAGTTTAGTTCCGCCTCCTAAACTAAAAAAACCATATTCACCATTAATATTGTCAGCTAAATGTAATTCTATTGATTGAAGATTATTTGGTGCAGATATAAGGAGTGCAGCATCATTAATGGTTTGATTAAGATGAAATGGTCTAGATGGATTAAGAGTACCTATCCCTACATTCCCAGAAGCAGGGAAGTTGTTTTGACTATAGCAATTAGCAGATAGCACAAAAAATACTAATAAAAGATTCTTGAATTCGTTCTTGTCAAAGATTTTGTATTTCATATTTTGCCTTCTATTTTTTTTAATCGATTAAGAATTACTCTATTAAATGAAGATTGATGTTGCATTTCCAATTGCTGTTTTTTGATCTTTTCATTTTGATCAATAATATACAAGGTCAACTCCTCAATTTTTTGAAGCAGCTTAGCATTCATTTCTCCTAGTAGTACGCCGTTTTCTTTAACTTCAGCAGCACTCGGAATATCTTTTAAATGACCATTTTTTTGAATAAAAGAATTTACTTCTTCTAAAGTGGGCAACTGATAATCACTCTCGAAAACAAAGTCTGACCAGCCGGTTGCTTGTACTTTTACTTCTCGAGCTCCTATGGAACCTTCAACAGCTAGTTTATGGTTACCGGTTTCTGCTGTGCCTATACCTACTGATCCATTAGTTTTTACTAGTAATTGAGGAATTCCAACAGCAGTTTTCAAACCCAAATCTTCATAAGCATTCATATGTACATTTCTTGAAGAAATATAATTCCCATAATTTGGATTCTCTGTTGAAGCGCCTGCTGCTGCAATATTAATAGTTCCTTCAGGTGTTCTAAAAGTGGCAATTGTCTCATTTCCTGAATCTCTAAGAATATCTAGAGAAGATTGAGGATTTGTTGTACCGATGCCAATATTACCATTATCATTTATAACTAAAGCATCAACACCTCCAGATGGAGCACCACTAACTGTAAATCGTAAAGAATGTCTCGGTCCTGAAGTTAAATCTCTATTAAGGTAAATTACCCCTCCTCTATAACCTCCATCTGTAAATAGGCCAATACCCACGCCTGTATTTTCTGCATTTGTTGCATTTTTTAAAGTTAATGGGATTGTGAGATTTCCTGAATTAGTTTCAACTATATCTAACGTGCTTGATGGTGAAGTTGTACCTATCCCAACTCTTCCAGAAGACGGAAAAGTATTTTGTGAAAATGCTGTGAAATTAAAAAAACAGCAAATTAGAATTACTAAAAAGGAATAGTTCTTTGATTTCATAATAAAGTCTTTGTTTTCAAAGAACCAAAACCTCCCTATAATTTTCAATAATTACCTCTCTGTTTTTATAAAAACCGACAACTAAACTTTACCCAATTACCTCACTCAACCCAAACATTGGTAAATACATTGCTATAAGAATAACCCCTACAATAACTGCAACAATCATAATAATAATTGGCTCAAGAGCGGTAGAAAAAATTTTTGCTTGTTGTGTTACTTGCTGATTATACAGGGCATTCAACCGTTTAAATATAAAATCGGTCTGGTTAGTCTCCTCAGATACCTGAATTAAAGAAATCATCTTTTGATCAAAAATAGATTCCTGACGCATACTTTCGCTCAAACTACTTCCTTTTAAAATGCGCTCCTCCACTCTTTCTAATGCAAATTCAATTGGATAAAAGGGAATCATCTTTTTAACAAGACTTAGACTTCGTAATACTGGAACTTTGGCACTTACTAAGAGTGAAATGGCCTGTGTAAATTGCGCTAGATAGGTTTTTCGCACAAAATTACCAATGTAAGGAATTCTCAATATTATTTGATCTCTATTCTTTCGATACCAAACCTTCTTAATATAGAGTTTACGGGACGCCACTAATGCTACCAAGACTAAAACCAACGTTAGTCCATAATCACCAATTAAGTTGGAAATCTTAACTATAAACTTTGTTATTGCAGGAAGCTCAACATTATTCTGCTTAAATATCTCTTGGAACATAGGGACAATAAAGCGAAGCATGAAAATAACAGACAGCGTGGCAACGCTAAGAACTATTATGGGATATGTTAAGGCACTTATGAGGTTTCTACGCTGTTCATTTCGTCTGATGTAATAATCTCCCAAAGCTTCGGTGACCTGATCTAGAGTGCCGGTGGTTTCCCCGATTTTCAAAGAGTGGTATTCATAGTCAGAAAACTCTTTTCTATCCTTTGTTGCCTCAGAAAAATCCTTCCCTTTTTCAATCTCGGCGATAAGCGTTTTAAGTAATACTTTATCTGCTTTCTTTTTTTGAGCATCAGCCAACAGGCTCAATGCATTTTTAAGGCGTACACCAGCTTTCAACAACAAACTCAATTCTACATAAAAAGCTTCCTTCTTTTTGGAACCAAAAGGTTTAGAAAAAACCACGATGTCTTTTTTAAAAATTGATTCGGTTTTTTCCCTTTTATCTGCAGTATTTGATGGACGCTTTTGTTCTATTGGAATTCCCATATTCAATTATTTAAATAGAATGAAGCATCGGTTATTTTACTTACAAATATTTTTTCGTCACCTATAGAAAGTTCTATTGCATCGATAATACCTGTGTTGTGCTCAGCACCTAAAAAGTAGGTATTTAATCCATCAACTTGAATTAAAGTATCTTGATTTCTAAGACTATAATTATCTGAAAAAACATAGGTTATTCTTTTGTTTGAATTTGAAAAATATAGAATTCTATTTTGCTCATTATAAATTACAGTCTCGTAAGCGTTAAGATCAATCCATAGTGCATTTTCTAATTTATCAACTTCAGTATCGTTGATATAATTGGTAGATATCAGTTGAATCTGTTTAGTAACTAAATTCAAAATCACAAAGGCCAGACTAACCACAATTGCGGTGATTGCAAGAACAACCAACATCTCGCTTAATGTAAATGCTTTTAATTTGGTTTTATTCTTCAAAATAAACAGTTTTTTCAATAGCCTTTTTAGTACCTTTCTTGTGAGCATTCATTAAAATAACTCCATCCTTGCTTTCGGCTTGACGCTCTAGCATTATTTCCCAATTTTCATAGGTTTCATTATACGGTATATCTATTTGATGATTTTGTAATTGATATTCTAAAGTAATTAGCCTTCTCTCAACATCATCTGTATTGCTTAGAAAATTATTTCTAAAAATGTTGTTGATAATCAGACTTGAAATAACAAATAGGATTAAAATTAAAACCGTCGCAACAATGGTTTCAACTAGCGTAGCCGATTTTATTTTATTTAATACACCCATTTTGCTATTCCCTTAGTTGAGGCTTGAATGGGTAGCCCTACAAATGCCGAGACTAACTCCTCTGAGTCAATGACTCCATTATACAAATGATTTCTATAAACAGAACCAAAATCGCGAGCAATAAAAGCTCTTGTATATACAGATCCAAATACTGCTCCTTTTAACTCGAGATTTTGCTCACAATAGAGATCGCCATAAAGGGATACGCCATTAGCTAAATAGACCTCTGGTTCATAATTAATGTTTGGTAGGTCCGCCAGATATACTATACTCCCCTTGATAACCGAGTTGGCACCAACACTAATGAAATTAGGGTCTTCCTTTTCCGCTCCCTGCGATTGCAAAGGATTTTCCTTTTCTGCAATTAGGACTAATGCACTAGGATAGTTCAACTCAACATTAGCTCCGACTTTAATCGTATTTTCTGCAAAAGCTTGAAAGTTTCCATGTACACCACTTTCTATAGTAATATTAGGAGCGATTACAATAACATCCTTTAAGTAGGATGTAGCACGTATTACTATCTCAGATTCAGACCGAACTACAACATTTCCCATAATGCTATCGCTAAGAATCAACTGACGAGGTTCATAAATCCATTGGGTTTCATTTTTAAAGGAATTGTGCAATGGTACTTTATTCATTCCTTTAACTTGATTACTTTTTGGATAGGAGTTAAACTGCAATTTTAACGAGGCTAAGAAATTCTCTGAAAACTGTGGAAGCTCCTCATTATTGTGGTTTATCACCGCTCCATCTATGAGTCGGGATTGTTTGTAATAAGCACTCCCCATACTGCCCGGTTTCAGTCCATATTCTGATAAATAAGCATTGCCTTTTAGGCGTGTATCACCCACAACCACCAAAGGAGAAAAAGTATTTGCTAAAAACAAAGCAAGTCGATCTCCTTGACGTTTGCCTCCTACTAAAGCATTGCGTTCAAACTCATAGTTTTTACTCACTGCTCGGCTTTTTATCTTTCGATATATTCCCCAGTCAGAAGTGGAAACTATAATTTCTTGAAAATCTTTAAGGTCCGGATAAGGTATAGACGTCAACGCCTCATTAGTATTATCCATTTTAAGGGTGTACAAAACTCCTTGATCGGCTAATCTTATGGTCTCTTGTAGTAAATCATTTTGAGCCTTAAAACGCTTATGTGTTTGACTTAGTAAAACAAATGCTCCGAGGATTAGTATAATTAAAACCCCAATGAAGAGCGTAAATTGAAGCGCTCCTGCTTTAACCTTAGAGTTCGCAAACGAGAACATTATTTTAGAATGGTTTTACGCTGACCTTTGTATTGAATTAAAACCTCTTCGGCTTTCCCTTGAACGAGTTCTACATCTTGAAATTTTTGTCCCTCGCTCAAGATCGTCTCTACACCATTTATAGCTATTGCAAAAACAGCTTGATCAATACCTGAGCCTTTAACCATACCCTTATATTGAATATCGGGAAAAATAATGCTATCTACTTTTTCAGGTAAAGCACGTCTTTGTACCGTTTTTGGTACTTGTTTAGCCGGAAGCTTCCCTAAAAAGGGATCAGGGTAATTGTTTTTAATACTGAACGTATCTCGAGATACAGCATTTTTCGGATTAAAGGAAGAATTAAGTTTAGGCACTTCCAAAGTCTCTTCTGAAGGATTTAAGGCGGAGTAAATTTGAAAACCGATTACGCCCCAAATCGCAACCACAACAACTGACAGGAGATATGTTTTGAGCTTATTCTTATTCATTTAGTCTTGGTCAATCTCTAGGGTTCGCTCGACGTAGGCGGTATGCTCCGTTTCGTTTTCAGCACGGACTCTCCACGTATAATTTCCTGAATTTTCAAAAGAATACCCATAGGAGGTTGATGCTAGAACTTCTGAAACCAGCATAGCATTAGTCTCTGAATTACTGAGTTCAAAGCGGTATAAGGTAGCTGCTTCGATAGGTTCCCAAGAAAAATTAATGCTTGTTGAAGTTGAGACTAAACCATCATCAGGTGTTAAGAGTTCTAAATTTTGATTGAGTAAAGACGAATTTTCTGAAACGCTAAACCTCTGTGTGTTGTACGCCGTGGCATACCCACTATTCGATGCTTTTACACGCCAAGAATAATCTCCAGGCTTTAAGGTAAGGTTCAAATTGTATCTGTAATTACTAATCGAATCAACAATAATACTATCTAAGAGTACCTGGTTGGTATTTTCAAAATTTGGAGAGGCTATCTGTAGTTTATAGCTATCAGCGAAAGCTACCGGCTCCCAGCTAAAATTAACTGCGCTTGTAGTAAGCTGTGCTTCATTTTTGGGAGCTAACACCCTAACTTGATCTGAAGATATATCTGTGACACTTACTATTTCTTCACAAGAAATAAAAATTACACTAATCAACAGAAAAATTAAATAACGCCCCATTTTAGTACTTGAATAAATTTTTCTCCTTTTTTAATTTAGTCCCATTACGCTTTAGCGTCCCGGTACAGCTACTCCCTTTTTCAGAAATTGCCATCAGTTCAGGTTCATTTTTATAATTAAGCCCCCAGCAGAATTGAGAAACGTCGTAGGATAAAACTACACCATCTGAAAACCGCAGCTCGGTAATTTGGTCATCCTTGCTAATAAGTATAATTGGAATGCCATTTACATTTTGACTTAAGTAAACTGCATCTGCCGCTTTTAATTGTTGAATATTCATTTCTGAAATTACCCAATCAATTTGGCTTACGATATCTGCCCTTTTATTATTTAGAATTTGATTTCTCAAGGTTTCATTTTTGGCGCTGTTAAGCTCTGACAATAAGGTTGATTTATCTTGAAGCCTTAATCGCACATATTCTAGTTTATTGGGTAAACTATCTACATAATTTATCTCAAAGCCTAAGGATTCTTGCTTTTTAAGTTTGGTATATGCTTTATAGTCTAAGGCATTAAAACTCTTAAAAATAGGCTGAAGTCTGATTTTGGTAGCTAAGCTTGGCAAACCTATGGTTTGAAATTCCTTCGTAGTTACCGTAGCATCCAGATCTCCAATCATACCTAACTCCACAGGTGTTGATTGCGGTGTAGCCAGTATTCTTTCGTAAGTGGTGCAGGAAGTAGTAAAAGCTATTACTAATGTAGCCAAAATAGCAACTCGAGGACATTTTATTCTAAACATATGCTCATTTCAAGAAATCGAATTTACAGAAAGCTAGAGTTATCGAACAATGTTTAGTGGTCTATATTCATAAATTGAGAGAAATCAATTTAAATCAAGTGCCTTTTTTACTTAAAAGATTACTTTTAAAAATACTAGAAATAGACTCTTATTCTCATCTCAAAATTAAATTTCAACTATTCAAATAAAATTACAATCTTCTATACGGTTCATCTTTAAACTATAAAAAATAATCATTAAAAAAAGCTAATAAAAAGCATGAGCTTGTGTAGAAGGATATTTTAAACTTCCAAAATTAAGCTTGGAAATTTGTTTATCTGTTTACTCTGATAATTCGATTTTAATGATATATTTTCTTCTCTATTAAGTGAATTTAGCATTGATGAATCCCAGATTATTTTTCGTTTTCTCAAAGCTCCTTTTTCACTGAAGTATTCAATGATTTTATATTCACCCTTAAAAGCCGAGGCTAACAGTTTATAAATTATTACATCTGAAAAATCTTCAAAAAACACACAGAATAAAATAAAATTCACCTTCAATTCTATACGGTTTTTATGTAATTCTATATTAAGAAAGTTTTCATCATTCTTAATAGTTATTGAATGAAAACCCTCTTTAATAAAGAAATCAGTGATAGATACATTTTCAATCAGCAAACTATAATTTTCTCCTAGATAAGTCAATAGCTTTCCAAATTGGTTATTATTATTTTTATATCCTTCTAAATCTTGAAAAAACATCATTCGAAATTGTTTATTTAAACCATTTTAAAGGATTCAATAATATATGATAGTTATACTCACCAGGTAAGTGAATATTAATATGAGTCGCCTTAAATGGAGGACCTGATTTCCCTTTAACCATATCTCTTTCCAATCTAATCATAAAATTATCAAATGTATCTCTTATTCCTATTCTAAACGTTGTCTGTCCAAGACCGCTTTTCAAGCCAACATTTCTAAATACCCAAGGAGACTTTAATAAGGATAAACTTTTAAAACCTTTACCAGCCCAACCTATAGGAACAAGTGTTGCTGAAACTTCTGCTCCATACATAGATCTATCAGTTCCATTCAAACCTTCTCCAACTAATGAAGTAACTTGATTATCAAAAGGGTTTAAAGATTGTCCAACAATTGAGAATGAATTTACAATATTATAAGCAGTACTTGCAAATATATTAGAAGATTTTGCCCAAGCATCAACCCAATTATCCGGATCCGCTGTGAATTCTCCTGGCCAATAAGAAATATCTCCAAATTCTGGATCAAAACCAAAGAATGTTGCAAGCGGATTATTCTCTGAGTAATGTGTAGTGACATCATTAATTGATTGACCTACATATTCCCTACCTTTGAGGTCTACATCAGTTGAAGAGGTTACAGTTGGATCCCAACTATACTTACCCGTAATATTGTCATAAACCCAATCCTGAGGTCCCATAGTATATCCACCAAAATTCTGTGCTCCAAATGCGCTATTTTCGATATCATCAGAGTTTATTTGCCCGCCATTCATTAAAGTAGCGATAGGGCTCATCCCATCAGGATCTATAAAAAACATAGGATTGTTAAACGCATAATTATAAGGGCTATGTCTTCTCATTTCTTCAGCTAAGGGATCAATATTCATCCACCTACCAATTGCTGCATCATAGTTCCTTGCACCAAAATCTAACCATTTTAATCCCTTTTCGTTTTGTTCTTCTTTTCCATTAAAACCATATTTATGATTACTTATGTTATTCATACGAGCATCGGCTGCAGAATATTGTTGCTTTAACCCAAAAGGATAATAATGATGCTGCTCTTCAATACGTAAACTAGGCGAAGTAGTTGTCCCAATATTCTTATAAGCCAGGCGTATGTTCCCCAAATGATCTTTGTATTGGTAAACATATTTGTAAGTAGCACCTGCTTTCTCTACATATCCTTCCGGTTGGTTGAAGAACTTCAAGGCTCCAGCTTCATAAATATAATTACCTGCGTATTCCGTAACAAAATCATTTGGTGCTATCTTCTTCAGTTTTACACCCGTCGCATCGTAGACATACGATATCGTACCTGTACCATCTCCCATATCTGAACTTATTGTAACGGATTCCGGCAGGTTTAGATGATTGTATATAAATCCACTTGGAGAGTTTGTAATACCTTTATTAGTATCTGTCTTAAGATTTCCGTTTACATCATACGTATAGTCATTGCTGCCGTCTATTGTACTTCCTGTTACATCATCCCTAAAACCATAAATATCCGTAGCAGCGCGATCATCTACTTTTAAAAGCTTGTTACTATTGGTCGAATAAGCATAATACAATTTATCCATCTCTCCAAAAGAGGTTGCACCACTATTAGTTTGCCCATTTCTGGAAAGAAAGGTGATGTTTCCATTTTTATCATAGATAGAACTATTTAGAGTATAATTTCCAGATTCACTACTAACCGCTTTTTTAATACGGTTCAAAGGGTCATACTGGTAAGCATACGACCTCAGGGCATTATCATTTGATGTGCGCCATAGCGTTTCCGAGATATTACCATTGTATAAGGCAATAGCGCCTCCTGTAGTTTCCGTGGTATTGTAATTAATTTTAAAACCAAACAAGTCACTACCTAAGCTTGAAGGATCATTGATTGTCCTCAGCCAACCACGTACATTATATGTATAATCTATCGTTTGCAAGGGCGAAGCTTCAGTATTACCCACTTTTTTCTTCTTTAACTGGCCAAGCTCGTCGTACTCATTAAAAGCTATCAGCTCTTCTGCTTGATTATTGATTTTTTGAGTTTGCTTAAGCAATCGGCCCATATGGTCGTAAGTAAAGTAGTCTTCTGTTTCGATTGACAATGATGGATTTTGTTTGTTATGCAAAGTTTTAGAAGTTATTACTTTCCCTACAAAATCCAGTTCTATAAAATCTTCATCAGTAGCCTGAAGATAAGGATTATCATTTTTAATATAGATCATCCTTCCCTTTTTATCATAACCCATCACAGTTGTGATCCAGTTACTAGTGTTAAGCACCCGTACCTTTGATCCAGTGGCCAGGCCTTTGGTTTTGATTCTGGTACTGGCGGCATTATTATAGTTCTGTACTGCAACATTATAAACATATTGTGGTAAGCTGGTACCGTAAAAACGGTAATCATCATAATAATTTACCGTATATAACGTGACATTTGTTGAGTTACTGCTTAAATCCGGGTACGCATCATCTGTATAATAAAAGCTACCTCCTCCGTAAGTTAATGCGCTACTTTGTGTATTCTCATATTGATCTGACTCTGCATCAGCATTACCTTGATGCTGGGCTCTGGTTAGATTGCTTTTTATAAGACCTGTATAGGTCACTCTACCAAAAGCATCGTATTTAGTAAACAACCATTCCTTTGGACTTTTACCGGCCTGAAGTGCATCCTGAGTCATAATAGGCTGATCAAGATTATTATAAACTATCATCTCCCAACCCTTACCTGGGATTTTCTTTTCGATTAGTCTATTGCGATAGTCATATTTATACTGGTAGCCCAACTCATTAAGCAGAGTTTTGATTTGACTTACTGTTTTTGAGATTACATCTATCTTAGGGGAGAGTACATACGTTAGGTTGCCGAAATCATCATACACATAATATGTATCGTGTCTGGTTTCGCTTTCTCCACTCCCTATACTTCCATTCCCATTAGTATCAGAATCGCCATAAGTACGCTTAAGTACTACCCTTCCCTGCTTATCTTTAAATTCTTCGGTAGTATGATTCTTTGAAGTACCCCCATCATGATTTTCATCTTTGGTTACGGTCTTATATAATTGACCCGCATTGTAATATTCGGTAGCACCTTGAACCAATTCTGGAGCAGTTGTATCCCCGTTGGTAAAGATTACCCGGTAATTTTTCACATTATCAGCTTCCACATTGGTATCGTAGCTAAATGTGACTAGACCTTTATCATCTTGATTATCCAATCTCCATGTATCTCCTGGGGCACCCTGCTTTAATACTCGGTTTAAAGGTGAAGTCTCAAACAACTTTGCGCTGTAGGCGTTTTGATTCGAAACGGTACTACTAATATCTAAAGGATACTTATTGCGATAAAACGTATTAGTAGCCGCCCTCTGATCCCCTGTTCGGAACGAACCATAACTTGCAGAGGTGTTCTCTATAGGCAACCACTCCTTATCCTGACGACCAAAACTATCATACCCCACATGTGTAAGTACATCTTTATATTCATCAGACGAGCGAATACTAGTCTGTTGCATGGGACGACCTAGACCATCATAATATATAATCCCTTCTATTACATCACCTAGCGTACTTATCTGCCCAGAATTGTTTATAGGAACTTGATAACTACGAGTAAAAACATAATTCTCATCGCTCAAAGTCAAATTGGTATAAGCGGGAAATACTAAACTTGAAGTAGAGAGCGAGGTAGATGCTGAAAAATTAGAACCGCTGTGGATCCACGTGTCTGGACCAAATATAATACCATAAGGATCTGTTAAACTTACACTCTCCCCACTTGCAACAACATAGCTGCTACTACCGGACTCTGGGTAATACGTCTGACTAAATCCACTGGAAATAAAACATAATAATCCTAGTATACTCAAATAAAACTGCTTCATCTGATTATTGGTTTTTGTAGTGATACTTGTATTCTTGAAGCAGTTTCATATCATTGTCTAAAACTGTCTTTAATCTACTAAAATCGCCATATTCATAGGTTATTGATATACCTCGAGCATCTGTAATCTTGGTAACTCCCTCTAAAGGCGAATATTCATAAGTTGTGATCATTGCATTTGGCAAAGTATTGCGCAGATTGTTAATTACCGATAAATCTGACTCATCAATATTTTCAACTGCACCTATTTGTGACTCCACTTCAGTAATGGTTGCATTCTCAATTTTTGCGATAGGGTATTGACCATTATAGCCCCATAAATAGCTCACCGGGGAGCCATTTTTCAATCTGATCTGGACACAATTCCCGTCAACATACTCTTCAAAAAACACGCGATCTTCATAAGTTAATGCTCCTTTAGAAGCCTGTACTTTTTCTGGTTGGGTCCCGTTTGCGGTTTGAGTACTGTAATAATATTTTTTCGAACTAACCGGACTTCCATTTTTACTTACAATCGTTTCTACAGGAATATTTACCATATTCTTAGATTGTAAATTACCTGTATTGGAAGAGTGTTCCGCGTATAAATATTCCTTCTCAATTACATCCCCATTACTTTCGGTAGTAGATGTATTTTTTAATTGATAAGTCCCAGGGATTATAACCCCCGGCTTATTAGGATTTGAGCTTTCAAGGTAATATTCATAATTGGTAGCTGTAGACAGATCTTCTTCTGAATTAAAATATTGAATTTCCCTAGTAGCTGTTGAAGCTCCAAATTTACCCCACGCGGTAGTTTTATTTAAAACCAACCTACCTATTGCAGGTTGACAAAGCTCGTTGTTATTTGTAGCAGTAATAAAGTTTTGATCATTACACTCACAAGGCCTCATTAAAGTGATAGTTCCTCCTTGGTTAGTTGGCACTCGATCTCCCGGTAAAAAGTTGATATACCAGTTCCCTCCAGGATCCTGTGCTGGTGTTGGATATAAAACATTTTTAGATTCATCTATATGAAGATAAATTCCAGAATTGCTATAAAACTCTTCATCAAAATAGGAAGTTGAATTCTTTTTTAAGATATCATCATTACTGTTATAATAAGATGTAGCTTTTGATTTTCCTAGCTCGTAGTCAACCCTATAATTAGTTGCAGCTTCTTTGTCTCCTATAAAATAGGTATAAGCACCATTAAAATAACTACCATAATGTGCTGTATTAAATTCGTGTATTACTTGTCCATTATTTTCTGAATTAGATTCATCGACAAAGGTCTCTACAACTTCGTCATATCCAATATGAGGCTTGTCAGTACCACTTGCGTGGGACATCCTAGTAAGTATTTGCGAAACTTCAACAACTCCACTGTTATTTGTTGAATATTGATAGGAAGTATATGTATATCTTGGGTTAGAGATCACTCTTCCACTTGGATAATGGAAAGTTCTTTTAGAAGAAAAATTGTTTAATGAGGTATAATCTGTTATAGATTTAATTCTAATTCCAGCTTTTGGATTATATGCGTAACTCTCAATAGTTTCTTCCTCTTCTAAACTCACTGTATTCGAAATATTAGACTGAGGATTTGCCAAAACTAGCTGATAAGTACCTTGATCTAGATTAACTAAAAATTCCTTTGGATTATTATATATAGCTCCCCAACCGTCATTATACCATTGCCCAGAGTTCCATACTACGTCAACACCTAATTCCGCATTACAATTATCGTTGTAAATATCAGACCAAGTCAGTGAAGAATTTGAATCTGGTATTTTAATAATGTTAATAATCTTTTCGGCAGTGAAAAACTTAGGGAATTTTTGATTCTGACTGTACGTGAGCCTAAAGTCGGTATCATCTTCATTCACAGTAAATACAGCCGAGGTAGTTGCCGGAGTTATTTCTCCATTATTATAATGTATACTATTGCAAGCGTTTGTGTTCAGCAAAGGCAATTGAGGATTATTTAGAGAAAGCATAGAAACCAAGTTCCAAGAAGTTGTACTTCCCGTCACCTCCTGTTCATAATTAGCTTCGTACTCAAATTCGGTAAACCCTCTTGTTGGATATTTTATTTTAGTTAGAATTCCTTTTTTGGTATCTGAAAAACTTGGATCTCTATTAGCCCCATTATTAGGAATATAAGCATGCGAATACTTCGGATACAAAACGGAGTTCGAAGAAACTCCATTATAATAGCCATAATAATCCTGAGCATAAGAGGATGTTGATGACAAGCTATAAGGATTATCATATTCGAAAGAATAATTTGATAGCGTTTGGTTCTGATTGTTCTTTATATCAATTTGATCTAGTTTCAGACGAACCCATTCCATTGTAGGAGTGTTACTTGCAGAATATGGTGGTGCATGAGCTGAACTAGTTCTAAAGTAATCATATTGAAAAGAGAACTCTTTAATTAAATCATTGGTATCATTCCCCGTATCTTCATTAAATACTTTAATACTCTCAACAGCATTATCAATATCGGTATCCCATCTTGTGCCTATGTCTATTTTAATTATTCTTCTCCCATTATGTTTAATGGTTGTGAGTGCCTTTTCATTTATTTGGTAGTAAGTATCATTAAAACCAATTACGTTTGTTGGAGTTGGCACTTGCGAAGGAGCACCTCCTCCTTCCATTGCAATAACGTTGGTTACACCACTTATCGAAGCTGGTCTACTTTCTGTATAACCTACATCAGTATATATGAACTCATAAACATCTTTCCCATTAGCAGATTCCAGTTCGGTTAACAACCAAGTGGAAACATATTCTTTTTTAAAACCATAGATGCTAAATTGCTGACTATCATTAAGGTTTGTGTCTTTTGTTTTTTCAAATTCCTCAAAAGTGAACTTAGTGCCGTCATCCATTGTGATAACCCATTTTTCAATAGGGGTCTTTGCTTCTTGAAATGTTTTTGTTAGTGATACTTTTATTCGAGGATTATTTAAGGTTTTTGGTAGTAACGAACTATTGTCAATTACAATCATATCATTACGACCGAGAGCATTGAAACTATAGTAATCGGATTGTGTATCATATTCATTATCATTAGTCTTTTTCAAAAAGCGTAAATAATCTATAAGTGCTTGCTTACTTGAAAATGTTGGAGAGTATCCTAAATTCTTATAAGAGGCTATCTTACTTCTAACCTCACTATCCCAAAAAGTTTTATAAGGACCGTAGGTATGACTATTCAGTATAAAATCATCAGGCAATCCATTTACAATTCTCGAAATTCTTCCTCCAACATTTAAATTCCACCCTAACCCAACATTCGTTGCTTTTTGCTCCACCTTTATTGCCGAACCATCATAAGAAAGAGAAATCGGAAGATCTAATTCACGACCTTTAAAAATATAGATAGGAACTTCCACACTTGGTTTTCCTGTATAAAGATCAACAGGAGTATTTCCATATTTTTGAAAAGCCTGAGATTCTGGGGAATTAGGTACAGATACAAGACGCGTAGATTCCGCAGCTGGATCAAATGAATCATCCTCAACTTGAGCGTAGAATTTACCCGATACCGCTACAAAAAAGATTAATAATAGTTTTTTCATACTTCACTAAATATCAAATTATTGACTCTAGTAAAACAACGCTAAATTTGAATCAGTTCAAAAAACTACTACTCGATAATCATAAAAATTTAAGAATTAAGGGGTAACTACTTCAAATTTTTTAAACATTACGATCCTATAATTTTTAATACCTTTAAAATTATATACAAATTCAATAAAGAGCTGAAATCGGTGCTTAATTCATTAACCAAACTATTAAGTGCTGATTTTCCATCATTTAAAAACAACCAGATAGTTCCTCTTTCTCCGCAAAAAGCCCCGTTATCGCACTGATGACGGGGCTTTGTTTTTTTGAGGAAATTTATCTTTTGTCTTTGAGCACAAAAGAGAATTTCTGTCTTACTTCTCAATGCAAGTAATTTTTAATCATTCTCCTACCAATTCATCAACCACTTTGGCAATATCTCGAACGAGTTGTGTTGGAGAGTGACAATCACAATTGCTAAGACCAATTACATAAATGGCTTTACCTGGGATATAAACCCCCATTGCTTTAAACCCAAATATGCTGCCACCGTGCTCCCGCACAGCGGTTTCTCCCCAATCTTTAAGATGCCAACCATAACCATATTCAATAGCTTCTCCGGTTCTCAGCTGCTTTTTGGTAAAAGCTTTAGCTAAATTCTCCGGTTTTAGCAATAGATTTTGATCAAGTGCATTTTGCCATTTGAGCATATCATCTACTGTAGACATCAGTGCGCCTGAGGAGAAAGGAATACTAAAGCTAATTGGTTTTTTATTTACGAAGCCATAACTTTTTTGGTGATATCCATAGGCGCGATTGAGAATTACCTTTCGGTCGCTGGCATAGTACGAATGCTCCATACCTATAGCATCAAAGATATTTTTCTCTATAAAATCGGCATAGGTTTCTCCCGAAATAAGCTCAATAAGATAACCTAGCAAAACATATCCAGAATTATTGTATTGAAATGCATCACCGGGACTGAAATCAACGGGTTCATCCTTAAAAAAAGCCACCATTTCTTCAGGCGTCATTTCCTTTTCTGCAATTTCTGCAATACGTTTCAATCGAGTAAAATCCTTTATTCCTGAAGAATGGGTGAGTAATTGATTTATGCTGATGGCATCTCCATTGGGATAATCTGGGAGGAATTTAGAAATTGGATCTTCAACACTTAGTTTTCCCTGTTCTTCCAACATCAATATAGCTATGGCGGTAAACTGTTTAGTCATCGACCCGATTTGAAAAACCTGTTCCGGAGTCATTTCAACAGCTAGAGCCAAATTGGCTTTCCCAAATGCTTTTCTATAGATTGACTCGCCTTCAACCGCGACCAAAAATACGCCGCCCGGCTCATCAGTATTATTAAATTCTTTTACTATAAGTTGATCAATCTTACTTTCTATACTTTGAGAAAAGGAAACAGTTACAACAAATAATAAGCCTAAAAAGGATAAGAATTTTTGCATGAAAAAAGGAATAAGGTTAGACAGCAACTTCAACTATAAAGATAGACCAAGAGATTTCGTATTTGTTACAGTCTCTTCACTTTGGTTCATTTATTAATTTTATCCTTGATTAAAAGAAAGACTACACAGCCAAAAAATAACAAATTGATGATTTTAAGGATTATTTTGAGTAAATTATCACTGATTAGCAGACATTTTTATCAAAATGGGAAACATCCGGTTTTTATCGCAGGCTTGGTTTAAAAAAACCATTGCAAACAATTTACAGCTGCTTAGTGAAATTACAGCCACTGCTGCTTGTGGTATTTGGTTGCAACCCCAAAAAACGTCTAACCAACTGTGGGTAAGTGCTTCCTTTTTTAAGTTCTTAGGATTGGAACTCAATGCTACGTCTGCAGAAGTACAAGACTTAAAAAAAACTATTGGAGCTATACTGAGTGAGGTGAGTCAAAAGTCTGAACTTCCCGAGACTCCCCTGCAGAAGACCTTTACGTGTAAAACTGGCAATGCTATTCTCGTCAACATCTTCCTTCAGGAAGTAACGATCAATGACCAGCCTGGTCTTTTGTATCAAATTCAACGCTACGAGCAAAAATCAGAATCGCTTCAAGTCCTGGATGGATTTAGTGATATTAGCAAACTCTTTAATGAAGCTAGTGAACTGGCCCGCGTAGGTGGTTGGGAAGTAGATTTAGTAAACAACAAAGTGTCCTGGACGCGCGTAACAAAGAAGATTCACGAGGTGCCTGATGACTACGAGCCTACGCTAGAAGAAGGAATCAATTATTATAAAGAAGGACAAAGTCGGGATACTATTTCAGAATTGGTACAAAAGGCGATACAATTTGGCACTCCCTGGGATGCAGAATTGCAACTGGTAACCGCAAAAAACCGGGAGATATGGGTAAGAGCTTTAGGAAAGGCTGAATTTAAAGAGGGCGTTTGCGTTCGTCTCTATGGCGCTTTTCAAGATATTAATGAGCGTAAGATCGCTCAACTGGATTATAACGTAACCAAAGAGCGTTTTGAAAAGATCGTTCAAAATTCTGCCATAGGTATCATTCTGGTTCACGTAGATGGGCATCTGCTTTTAGCAAATCCTGCGAGTCTCAAAATATTTGGCTTTCAGGAAGAACAGTTAAATGAAGCGTTGAAACTGACCTTTAGAAATTTTATTCATCCTGATTTTTTAGAAGAAGCTATCAATTACAGAGCTCAATTGATTGCGGGAGCAATTGATAGTTACCAGATGGAAGCTAAATTTTATAGAATCGATAGGGTTGAGATCTGGTGCAGGCTTTCGGTCTCTTTAGTAAAAGGGGAAGATGGAATCAAGGATAGAATCATTAGTCAGGTAGAAGATATAACCGAACGTAAGCATTTAGAATTTAAAGCCAAGGAACACGCAAAACGCTTTACAACAGCTTTTGAATATTCACCTAACGGAATGGGTATGGTGAGTATTGAGGGAGATTGGTTGATGGTAAACCAAAATCTCGCTAGTATTTTTGGTTACAAAAAAGAAGAATTCATTAACAAACGCTCTAGCGAACTCACCCATCCCGATGATTTGAAGAAGGATTCTAAACAGCTAAAAGCGCTCATCAATCTCGAGATAGACACCTATAGTATAGAAAAGCGCTTTGTACACCGCTCTGGTAAGATTATTCATGGCTTACTCAATGTTTCGGTAGTTACTGATGAGCAAGGAACTCCGTTATACCTAATCGGTCAAATTTCTGACCTCTCAAAAAGAGTCAAAGCAGAACAAGCACTTCAGAAAAGTTTAACCGAATTTCAGCAACTCATGAATGCTACTACCAAAGTCTCTATAATGGAAACGAATTTGGACGGAATCATTCAGAAATTTAATCGAGGGGCTGAAAATTTACTGGGCTATACCGCAGAAGAAGTTGTAGGTAGAATGAACGTTTCTTCCTTTCATACCGAAGAAGAATTTATAGAACGAGAAGCAGACCATCAAAAATTCTATGATGCAGAATGGACGTATAAAAGAAAGGACGGCTCGACCTTTCCGGTAAAATTGGTGATCACACCCGTTCATAATGAAACAGGTGACGTGTTCGGTTATTTAGGCGTAGCCATAGACATCTCAAACCTTAAAGAGATGGAATATTCTCTTGTCGAAGCTCGAAAGAAAGCCGAAGCAGCCAATAGATCAAAATCAGAATTTTTGGCAAATATGAGTCACGAGATACGTACACCCTTAAATGGTATCATAGGCTTTACCGATCTTCTTATGCAAACCTCTCTGGCACCATTTCAACAAAAGTATATGCAAACCGTGCATAACTCTGCAAATACTTTAATGGATCTAATTAATGACATTCTCGATTTTTCAAAAATAGAAGCCGGTAAACTTGAATTGAACGAGGAGCGCACAGATTTGATAGAACTCTGTACGCAAACAGTAGACATTGTCAAACATCAGGCGCATCAAAAAGGGCTTGAGATGCTGTTACAAATCTCCCCGGATGTTAAACGCTTTGTACAGGCAGACTCCATAAGACTACGGCAAATTCTGATCAACCTGTTAGGAAACGCAGTTAAATTCACAGATCAAGGCGAAGTAGCGCTGACCGTTACAGCAAGTAATACAATTGCTCAAGAAAATGAAGCCGAGTTTAAATTTGAAATACGAGATACAGGAATAGGTATAGATCCTAAAAACATAAACAAAATATTCAATGCCTTTGATCAGGAAGACGTTTCCACTACACGAAAATATGGAGGAAGCGGTCTTGGGTTAACCATTAGCAACCGACTGCTTAATCTAATGGGTAGTAAACTAAAAGTTAATAGTGTACAAGGAACAGGAAGTACGTTTTATTTTGACCTTAAACTCAAAACAGAAGAAGAGCCTATTTACAAATCTCATAACATAAAAGAGATCAAAAAGGTTCTTGTTGTAGATGACAACGCAACCAACCGCAAGATTCTCGGGCAAATGTTGGCTGTAAATTCCATCGAGACTGTGCTTTGTACAGACGCCATTGATGCTTTGAGTACACTTGGGGAGCAAGATGATTTTGATTTAGCCATTGTCGATTTTAATATGCCTTATTTAAATGGAATTGGTCTTATAGAAGAGATACGCAACACCCATAAATTGAATTCAGAAAAACTTCCTGTTATCTTGCTTCATAGTGCTACAGAGGATGAATTGATTCAAAAATCCTGTAAGGAACTCGGTGTTGCCTATAACATCACCAAACCTATTCAGATCAATCAGCTTTATGAATTGCTAGAAGGTATTGGCACTGTGAAAACAAATCCTGTAAACAAAGATCAAGAGACATTTAAAACTACCACCGAAGCCTTTAAAATTCTGATTGTAGAAGATAACCCCGTAAATCGGTTTTTAGCAAATTCCATCTTGAAAAAAATCGCTCCTAATGCGAAGCTCATTTCGGCCGTGAATGGAGAAGAGGCCATAAAAAAATTCAAGAAAAACAAACCGGATATCGTTTTTATGGATATCCAAATGCCTATTCTAAGCGGAATTGAAGCCGCTATAGCCATTCGAGAACTCGAGGAAGTTCCTGCTCACACGCCAATTATTGCGCTTACGGCCCGCGCCTTAAAAAATGAACGTGAAAAATGTCTGGCAATCGGGATGGATGACTATCTAACCAAACCCATTGTTCTTGATGATCTAAGAAGCGTATTATTTAAACATCTTATTTTAGGAAAGAGTTTTCAAGATCAGTGAGCATAAAGGGGATCATCGTAGTAAACACAAAACCCTTTAAATAAAGAAAAAGTCCCACCTTTCTAAAAGATGGGACTTTTTTAATTTAAGAATACTTGAATAGTATATTAGTATATGCTGAATTAATTCTTTAAGGTTTCCATTTCAGCATCAAGGTCGAATGCGTTATTCACTTTTTCAGCAGTGATATCTTCTGCTATCGTGAAATCTTCTTTAAGTTGAATATCTAGAGAAGAAGCTCCTATTTTAACGGTATAGGTTCCTTTTTCTGCAACCCAGGCACTTTGCGCATCGATAAATGAAGCCAGATCTTTAGCAGTAAGTTTAAAGCTAAGCGTCTCTGATTGTCCCGGCTCTAATACTTCGGTTTTGCCAAACGCCTTCAATTCTTCTGAAGGTTTATCTGCTAATTGCGCAGGAGCAGCAACATATACTTGCACAACCTCTTTTCCTGCCACAGCTCCGGTATTGGTCACTTTTACTGAAACCTCAAGTTCGTCTGTAAAACGCGTTGTGCTCAATTTTAGATCTGCATATTCAAAAGTCGTGTACGATTGTCCAAAACCAAACTCGTAAGATGGTTTAACACCAAACGTGTTGAAATAACGATATCCTACATAAATTCCTTCCTCATAAAATACCTCTTTAGGATCGTGTGCAGGAAAACCTGGGAAGTTGGCTGCAGATGGATGATTGTTATAATCTACAGGAAAGGTCATCGTCAATTTACCTGAAGGATTCTTTACTCCCGAAAATACATCGGCTACAGAGTTTCCTCCTTCTTGTCCGGCTTGCCAAGCCAATAGAATGGCATCTACTTTATCCTTCCAACTTGCAGTCTCGATCACGCCGCCAATGTTTAAGATCACAATGACTTTTTTCCCTTCTGCGTGAAAAGCTTCAGATACGGTATTGATCATTTTCACCTCATCCTGACCCAAGTAAAAGTCATTACTCACTTTTCTATCGTGTTGCTCTCCGGCGTTTCTACCAATGGTAATTACGGCAACTTCAGAAGCCTTGGCCTTTTTAGCCAACAGATCCTTGTCTAAAGGCATCTCAGGAATACGTTGCACATCTGCCAATAAACCACCATTTTCTTCACGACGCTTCATTTCTTTTGCAGTCATTTCTTTTACAAAAGGCACATACGCGCTTTGTAAATCGGTATCGATCTGATAACCGGCTCCGGTTAGACCTTCGATCAAAGAAACCGAATAGGCTTCATTTACATCACCACTCCCGGTTCCACCTGCGATAAAATCATAGGAGGTATCGCCAAAAACAGCAAGTGTTCCAGATTTGTTGGTATATGGCAATACATCGCCTTCGTTTTTCAGTAACACCATTCCTTCGGTAGCAGCGTTTCGGGTAACTTCAGCGTGCGCTTTCAAGTCTGGTTTATCGCTGTACTTGTATTTGGCAACGGTAGGCGTTTTTAAGATGTAGTTCAAAATACGTTTTAGGCTTGCGTTTACAGCTGCCTCATCAATACTCCCATCTTTTAGCGCTTTAATCAATGCATTTTTTTGAGCTACAGTTCCCGGCATCATCAGGTCGTTACCTGCCTCTAGCTGTGCGACAACATCACTTGATCTCGTAGTATCAGTGATGGTCTCAAAACCCGGATAACCACCAAACCAGTCGGTCATTACTAAACCTTCATAACCCCATTCTTCTCTTAAGACTGTTTTTAACAAATCGTTGCTTGCAGACGCGTAAGTGCCATCAATCTTATTATAAGCGGTCATAATCGTCCAAGGCTTGGCTTCCTTTATGGCGATCTCAAAACCGCGTAGATAGATCTCACGCATAGCACGCTCACTCACGTGTGCATTTACAGAAAGACGATTGCTTTCTTGATTATTTGCAGCAAAATGCTTCACCGAAGTCCCCACATCGTGCGATTGAATTCCGCGCACATACGCTGAAGCAATTTTACCGGCAACCAAAGGATCTTCAGAATAGTACTCAAAATTTCTTCCGTTAAGCGGGTTTCTATGAATATTTAACGCCGGTGCCAACAATACATCTACGCCATATTCCTTTACTTCCTCTCCCATTGCTTTTCCTACTTCTTCGATCAATTGGGTATTCCAGGAAGAAGCCAATGAAGTTCCTACCGGAAATGCTGTCGCATAATACGTATTAGGATCATTTTCTCTTTTTGGCTGAATACGCAATCCCGCGGGACCGTCTGCAAAAACAGTCTCCGGAATTCCCAAACGTTCGATGCCTGCATTTCCTCCGGCAGCACCTAAAACACGAACGTCTGGCTCGCCTTCTAGGGGAACTAAGCCCGCGTAGCCGGGCATTCCCGGACCAATTAATAACTCAGCTTTTTCTTCAGCAGTCATTGCTGCAATCACTTCATCTAAAGAAGCTTTTCCTAATTGTGGCGCTTTTTGTGCATTTGAAAGCGAAATTCCGCCCAATACACAAACGAGCGACAAGGCTACTGTTTTAATATTCTGTTTCATCGTTTGAGAATTAAAAATTAATAGTTACTGATGCCTGAACTGTAAATGGTCTAATGTAAGAACCGGTTAACAACCTTCCGTAATACGGGTCTGGCTCTGTAATAAGTTCTGCACCATTAATGGTTCCTTTAGCACCGCGCTGATTTAAGAAGTTTACCACCGTCGCACCTAGACTGATGTGCTCATTATATTTGTAGTTGATACCACCAAAGGTTTCCCAACGCTCTGCGAAATAAAGCGCATTAGTAAGGTTAGCATACTGCTTACTAAAATATCTGAAGCTTGCCCAAAATCTCCAATCTTTATAGGTATAACTCGGGTCTATTTCCATCAATACTTTGGAGATCTGCTGTACGCTGTTGTCATTGTAATCGTATTCATTATCGAATGCAGTGAAATTAAATTTCTTATATACAGGATCTTGAAGTGTGATCAGGTAATGCAAGTTGAAACCTTTAAAAGGCTTTAAAACAAAATCTGTGGTCCATCCTATCGTCTGGATATCGTAGTAGATCGTATTGGTTACAGACTCGGTATCATCATTAGGGTTTACAAGGTTTAAACGTTGTAAATAATTGTTCTTGTTCAAATAGGTCGCTTGAGAAACCAACTGGATATAATCTGTGTTCCAGAACACCCCAAGACCTCCCAACGGACTTTTACTTTTTGTCAAGTTAGGATAAGGAGCTCCGGAATAATCTCCCAAAAGACCATTTTCTTCGGTATACAGGAAGCTACCAAGTATACCAAAATTGTTTAGGACATTATAAGTCGCGTTAAATTTACCTGCTACGTGAAACCAATCGTGATCAAACTGCTGTTTGTTTGCTTCATCAAGTACTAAGCCCGCAGCTCTTGGAGTGGTATAATGATCTCCTTTCATTTTATGATAGCGTAGGTGTAGTCCATAATCTAACTTTAAGCGATCGCTAACCTTCCAGGAATCTGAACCATAAATAGAGAGTTTGTTTTCAAAACCGTTGTTGTACTCCCCTCCCACGTTGTAATTGTAGAATCCGTCTACATCGGTATTGGTTCCTATAAGTCTTCTGGGCTGTGGCTCTACAGATTGAAAAAAGAAGGAACGGTTAGAATGGTAATCGTCGACCGTGTAATATTGTTCTAGCATTCCAAACGTAAGGTCATGGTTTCCTAGTTGTTTTTCTACTGAAAATCTTCCCATTAGCGTGGTTGTGGGAATTCGGGGAGAATTCATTGCCAGTTGGGTACCTACCTGACCGGTATATGCTTCACCCGTATCTGCAAACGTAAAATTGCTACCGGCACCTGCATTAAAAATACTAATTGGCGCACTGTACATCAAAGAAGCTTCAGCGATATGAAGTCGGGTTGAGTATTTAAAATTCCAACCGTTATCCATTAGATAATTACCAAAAATATCAAAGTTATGTGCTTCTGAAGTAGCAGATTGACCATCCATATCTGCCCAATAGTTGTCTCCACTTACCATATCTAAAAACTTGAGTCTGCCATCTCGTGGTAAGTAGGAATCGCGACCAATGGTAAAGTCATCAAGTTCTCTGGCTTCCCCGTTAGGACCATATTCAAAAACCGCATAGTTGGTGAGTGAATAGGAATTAGAATACTTGTAGGCAAATGTAATATCCCCCTTATTTTCCTTAAAATGCTTGGTAAGTCCTATGCGATAAATCTGAGTTTGATCTGCATAGTTGTTGAAACCTAAATCATACGTACTCGGATCAAAGTTTACAAATGCACCTGCAGAATAACTCCACCCGCTTTCTGATATAGGCCCTGAAACATTGATGTCTCCCTGAAACCAGCCAAAGTGACTTCCAGAAAGTTTTGCTTTTCCTTTAAACTCCTTAGTCCCTTTTTGCGTGTACGAATTCACCCCAAAGCCAAGATCACCCATAGTATTGGCAAGACCATCCATTTTAAGCAAACCGGTGCGTTCTAGACCTACACTTTGTCTCCAGGTTCCGGTAGACATTTCTGGCCAAAACCAATACACCACCGGGAGGTTATTTTCTAAAATTGTGATTCCGCCTATAGAAGGTGGTAGGCCGATGTTTACTTCTCTGGGACCGGTATTACTTTCTGCATTGAGCATCACATTACGGTTGCCGCTTTCTTTGGCATTACCATCTTTTACAACATCCTGCTGTATAGCAACAGAATCCTGAGTGGCTAACTTTTCCTCTTCTTGTGCTTGAATCGAAACGACTCCTAAGACCACAAAAAGCAGGCTGAATATATTCTTGTAATTTAATTTCATTATATAATTTTTATTTTCAATAGCTTCTTGGTGAAGCATTCAGATTTGAGTAAAAAAATTCAAACCTTGTAGTTTGTGTTGAAAAAATTTTCTCGTAAAAATCCGGGGCTACTTGCTATAAGCAGCCCGGATTTAACACACTAGTTTAACCGCCAAAAGGGTTGTAATCCCAGTCTTTCAACATATCGGGACCTTTTACTAAATTCTTATTATGCTCTTCTACTATTTTATTGATCGCAGTGATCACTTCGGGATGTTTAGCAGATATCTCATACTTCTCAGAAGGATCTACATCTACATTGTATAATAATGGTGTTTCGTGCGCCTCACGATCTTCAGCATAAGCAGATTGCGTCACATAATGTGCTTTATAAGAACCGTAACGTACCGCGTAAAGTTCGTCTCCTCTGTAGTAAAACATCGTTTCTCGAGGACTCTCTTTTCCTTCAAAAAGTGTTGAGCTTAAGTCTTCACCATCCAGTATACGGTCGTCAGGAAGTTCAACACCAGCGAGTTTACTAAAGGTTGTAAACAAATCCATAGTAGAACCTAATTCTGTCACGATACCCGGTTTGAGGTTACCCGGAGACCAGAAGATTCCCGGCTCGCGCATACCACCTTCCCAAGTAGATCCTTTTCCGTCACGGAGTAAGCCGGCACTTCCGCCCTCTTCGTCCATTACTAACCAAGGACCATTGTCTGAAGTGAATACCACAATAGTATTTTCTGCAATTCCTTGCTCTTTAAGAGCTTCCATTACCCGACCTACATTATGATCGATCTCTTCTACGACATCACCATATAATCCACGTTTGCTTTTTCCTTCAAATTCTTCTGAAGCAAATAATGGCACGTGTGGAAGGTTATACGCTAGATAGATAAAAAACGGATTTTCTTTATGCTCTTTAATGTACTCAATAGCCTCATTCGTGTAGCGCTTGGTTATGGTATGCTGGTTTGCAGGACGCTCGATGATCTCTGTGTTTCGCATCAGCGGAATGTTGAAACTACTGATTTCTTTACGCTCTTCTGACTTCCAGAAATTCCAGTAATCCTGAGGTTCATTCATCTCTAAAGTGATATCCATATCATTAGAGTAAGGAACACCGTACCAGTAATCAAAACCATTGTTTACAGGAAGGTATTCTTCTTTATCTCCTAAATGCCATTTACCAAAAGCTGCTGTTCCGTAACCACCTTTTTTAAGTTGTTCTGCGATGGTGATCTCGCTTTGAGGTAAACCATTGGTTGACCAAGGCTGCAATACACGATGCACTTTACTGGTCATCCCGTTTCTTACGGGAAGTCTTCCCGTCATTATGGCTGCACGACTTGGGGTACATACGCTAGAACCCACATAAAAGTTGGTCCACTTCTGCCCTTCCATCGCCATTTTATCAAGATTTGGGGTTTTGATCGTTGGGTGACCATAACTGCTTAGATCTCCGTAACCCATATCATCTGCAAAAATGATCACAAAATTGGGCTTGTCTTCAATCTGGGCTGAAATCGTAATAGTTCCACCCAAAAGAATCGCTATAAAAAGCGCTAATTTAAATTTGACTGTTGTTGTATTCATCTGCTGCTTTTTTCCTATAACCTTTTCGTAAAAGGTCTTTAATGTTTCAATTTAAAGCAATAGTAATAATAATTTTTAAAGATTCAAAATGAAGCATTGAAAATTTAACATTGTAAAGCCTTTGATTTTGGTTTATGCGCAATTAGAATAATATTAAATGATAATATTGCAAATACTACAGGTGATTCTGCCTGAAAGCTTGAAAATAGCTTTGGGTATTTTTATATAAATCTGCTAAAGCGTACTTTTAAAAACTAATACAATTCTCATGTCGCAAAAACTTCACGATATCCTTCTGGCTGAGTCTGAAAATAATAAAGACCTTTACCTGCCTCATATTTCTATAGACAGTGTTGTTTTTGGTTTTGACGGTGAAAATTTACACGTGTTACTTACCAGTTTGATCGGGAAATCTGAATGGATGCTTCCCGGAGGATACGTATTTAAAGAGGAGAACATCAACTCAAGTGCGCATAGAATTTTACAAGAGCGTACCGGGGCCGAAAATATTTTCTTGAGTCAGTTTAAAACCTACGGGGCTACACAACGCTCTGAAGATGCGTTTACCGAATTGCCCGAGGATCTATGGCATAAGCAACGCTACATTTCTATCGCATATTATGCCTTAACTCGCTATGATGCCGTGAACCCTAGAACAGACAAGTATTCTGATTCGTGTGCCTGGCAGCCGGTAGAACAACTTCCTGAAATTATGATGGACCACAAAGGAATCATTGAAGATGCTTTAATGCATTTAAGACGTGATTTGAATTACAAACCGGTCGGACTAAACCTCTTGCCACAGAAATTCACAATGCCAGAACTGCAAAGGCTCTACGAGATCATTCTTGACAAATCTTTAAATCGCGGTAATTTCTATCGTAAAATGACACGTTATAATATCTTAGAGAAACTGAATGAAACCCGCAGAGGTGGCGCGCACAAAGCTCCTGACTTGTATTCTTTTAATTTGGAAAATTACAATGTCGCGCTGGAGAACGGTTTGCAAGAAAGCTGGTAAATCTCAATACTTTTTAATGCAAAAAAAGCTCCAGGATCCTAAAGATCCCAGAGCCTTTCTTGGGGTAAATTTAAAATTATGCGGCTACAGGCATACTGTATACCGTAGATAGTACTTCGGTTTCTGAAGCTACATTTAATTGTGTTGCAGGAGCCCAAACGGTATAGTTAAACCAAATACTGAATAGACGTACAGGAATTTCAAGCGAGTCTTTTAATCCTAATTTAGAGTCCTCTACGTGCACCCAGCGCTGTAAAGCCTGCTCGTGAATGGCATTCATGACCGCCTCCTTGCCGCCCATATGGTGCTTCAGTCTAATAAACATTTCTACATCAAAAAGCCATTTGCTTAAAAACTGATTTCCATAGATTACAGGAACGAGATCACGACTGAATACTTTTGCGCCGCACTGCGTATCTTGTATGGGCAGGCCCAGTATCAAAAAAACACAAAATTTAATCACCTTAGAAAAGAACGCGCGTAAAGGATCTTTTTCTATTCCGCTATCATCTTTTGCTCTACTTCCAAAAACCATTTTGAGGTTTTTATTGGTTTTTAATGTCTGATCTAAAGCCATAAAATCTTCAAAGTCGGTAGAAAGGTCGGCATCCATAAAGCCTATATGTTGTACATTTTCCTGGCTGTATAAGTAACGTGCTCCTGCTCTTACGGCTGCAGCTTTACCCGAATTACGTTTCATATCGATTACGGTAACTTTTTCAGGATTTGCGTGCTGAATACTCTTAAGTACATTTAAAGTTTGGTCTTTACTCCCATCATTTACAAAACATAAATGATGATTTTCAGATTGCGTGATAAAAGCTTTAAATGCCGCTTGATCTATTCTTTTTTCTTCGTTATAACACGGGATGATGATTGCAGTTTTCATAGGATTTGTTTTGGTGTTTCTGATTAATTACACCACAAACATATCGGGCTCTCGCAGGCTAAATGCTTGATTTTCGATGGTTAAACGGCTACTTTAGATGAAAACCGTTCGTCGACAGATGAGTCATTCATCGAAAGTTCTATCTTAGCTATGTAAGAAAACAAACAATCTCTTATCTTATAATTTCATGAAAAACACCCCAAACAGATACTTGATAATCGCCCTGTTGATCGGGGTCGTATTTCATGGTTTTGGGATCTTTTTTACACTTGAAGGCACCTATGATGCCTTAATCCATTTATTTTTTGCAGATCATTATGCCTCGCATTGGTTTGAACCTTGGAACTACAGTTGGTATACCGGTTTTACGGTTATGGGATATCCACCACTAGTACATCAGGCGATCGCCATATTATCCTTGATAGGTGGACTAAAATTTGGGATGTTCACGGTAGCAATCATCGGGGTGATCCTATTTATCACCGGTGTTTATCGCTTCGCTTTGCTCATTACCGCAAGTGCTCACGCTGCAGGATATGCAGCGATTCTTGCTGTATTTTCATCCTCTTTTGTAGAAACCCTACATATCTTTGGTCAACTGCCCAGTATTATTGGTGTTTCGATCCTGATGCACGCATTGCCAGAAATTTACCTTTGGCTGACCTCCGGAAAGAAAAAATACTTTTTAACGTCATTGTCCCTGCTTGCAGTCACGGTTTGCTCCCATCACGTCACGCCTATTTTCGGAATGGTATTCTTCATTTTCCCGCTGATCGGGATGGCAGTTATGGATGAAGCCAGAACCCGAGTAAATACGATGAAAGAAATCACCTTTCCCGTTTTTCTCAAAGCCTTTTTTAGGCTGCTAAAGCGAATGATCGCCTTTGGCTTTTCGGCCCTGTTTTTAATTATCGTTTGTATTCTACCCTATTGGATCAATACTAAAAATAATCCCATCACTCAAGTTCCTATTCCACACGGGTCGCGGGATAATTTTCTAGAGATCACCTCCAGCGGACTCGTTTTTTTTCTGATTCCGTGGGGAATTTTACTGCTGCTAATGCCTTACTTTTTCTACCGGTATTACAGTAAACGCTATTTATTTTTTGGACTATCCTTGACGATGCTCACCATTTTGGGAACTGGTGGCACCACGCCTATTCCTAAAATCATTTTGGGTGATAATGCTTTCAATATTCTTACACTAGACCGCTTTACCTTGTGGGGAAGTATTATGGTTTTACCATTGTTTGGAGAATTTGCATATCGCTTTGCAGAAGGCGACTATAAAACCTTTTTAAGTACAAAACTGGGCGGTTTATACCATCGCATTCTGGCGGGTATTCTGGCAGGTCTGTTTTTAGGTACAACGGTCTTTACGATGACGCTCAATAACTTTAGACCCTCGCAGCCCGATCCTATTAATATGTTGCCCATTGTAAATTTCCTCAATCAGGATCAACATTATAAATGGCGGTTTCTTCCACTAGGTTTTGGAGACCAAATCGCCTGGCTTTCGGCACAAACCGATGCAATGACCGTAGACGGGAATTACCACTCTGCACGAAGATTACCCGAGTTGACTTCGCGCGCTATTGAACGTCTGGAGAACTCAAAATTCAGAGGGGTTGAAGGTATTGGTTCGCTGCAACAATTTCTCACCGTTCCTGAAAAGTATAATCTTAAATATGTTTTTTCAAACGATAAATTCTACGATCCGATCCTGTATTTTGCAGGTTGGCAGCGCTTGGGTTTACTTGAAAATGGCATTATGGTTTGGGAAAAACTCGGTGTACCACCAATGCCCGAGATCATTCCTAAAGATGACATTCCGGTATTTTTAATTTTGATGTGGGGCATCATTCCGTTGCTGACGGTTCTTATCGCTTTTGTGATCAATATTCAATCGATCTGGATTAGGGCTTTGCGCTCCAAAAAACCTACACTGCCCAGCTATATGCGATGGAGGCTTGATTTTTCGGCTGCTGCCAAAACTTCAAACAAACGCAAACGCTTGTTATTTCTTATAGCGCACGGCTACGGTGTCATAGTATTGTTTTGTTTTGCCTTTGGCATTTACACCTTCTACCTCAAAAATGCAGATCAGATTGCTCCACAAAATGTGCTTGAGGCTTATTTTGATGCTATTGATTTTAAAGAGCTCGAGCGCGCCTATTCCTATTTTGATCCCAAAAGTGATAAATCGCTAGATCAGTTTATGCTAGAATTTGCGGTAACAGACGGCTTGCTTAACAGCTATGCAAAACTGGATGCCATTGAGATCGATATCACTCAAAAAACCGACTCCAGTGCGTTGGCCACTGCTTATGCCAAATGGATCACCCCTTTAGAACGTATTCCTACACAAGAGGATTTTGAATTGGTAAAGCGGGGCCCAAAATGGTATGTAAAACCTAAAAACCCCGATCTCGATCTACCGCCAGACCAACTCATCACCAGTAATGCTACCGATTTTTATAATCATGGGAGAAGGCGCATTACCTCTGAGCAAACCTATCACGAAGACATTTTAAAACAACCGGTGTTGGAGGTGCTTTCAGCCCGACTTTTAAAGGTAAATGGCGATTATATAATTGTAGGTGAAATTCAAAATATTGATAATGTTCCGGCAGATGTTTCGGTTAAAGGAACTTTGTATGACGCACAAGATCTGGCTTTGGCAACTTTTAATGCCAAATATGAAATGAAACACAAGCTAATGCCTAAAGAAATAACCTCCTTTAAAGTTGAATTTGAAGGCACTGCCTGGGTAAAACCCGACGAACACGCACCGCTCACTTTTGATCCTGAACAATTCACCCCGATTGAATTAGAAGGAAAACCCGTTACTTTTGACTTGCACGTTTCGGCAAATGTCGCCAATACCGATTTGTATAAGAGCGTGGTCGTTAATGATATCAGGATAGAAGATGAAATGCTTCAAGCAACACTTTTCAATCCCGGGACGCAGCAAGCGACAATTCCGCAGGTGTTGTTATCCTATTATGATGCAGCGCATCAACTACTATGGGTAGATCATCATTTTTTAAAGGAAGGCGTACGCCAACAGCGAAAGCAAGAAGTACATTTGAAATTGCAACCCAAAGCAACAGAGTTGATCAGTGCGCGTATGCAAGCGATTTTTGTGAATGGTTTATCTAACGAAGAGATCGCCCGAAAAGTGATCCCCAATCGAAAGTCTACCCAACAATACGCCACACATATTGCATTGAAAAATGGCGGATATCTCAAAGTTGAATTGAATAATTATTTAGGAAATCCGCGATGAAAAGTAAACTGATACATATCTTATGCCTTTGTGTGTTGCTGCTTGGTTTTACCTTAAAACCTGAACAAGCGCGTAAACCCATTACTCTAAAGCTGCTTACCCAAACAACAAAAGTTGTTGCTCAAGATCGTGTACAATTACGCTTTGAGACCGAAGCTGAAGATTTGAAATTGCTGGTTTCAAACGCTCTAGGAAGTACAGTTTTAGAACCGGAAACTACTTCCATACAGAAAAGCTTTCTAATTCAAGCGCCTTACGCCAACGCCAGCGGAAAACTCGACTGGAAATTGATTCATAACAAAAATATATTGATGCAAGGTAGCCTGAATATAAAACCAGACACCTCAAAAATTGCAGCGATCGAATCGTACTTAGGTCCGCAGCGTATTCTGGCTGGTGGCGCCGATTTTGCCCAATTAACGCTTTTGGCAACCGACGTTTATGACAACCTCCTCCCCGACGCTACTTCCCTAACGCTTGCAACCCGATTTAAAGAGCAACAACAAACCGAAACATTACCCGTAAAAAACAGAATTGCCTGGAAAAACCTGTTCTCTCCTCAAAAAACCGGAACCATGTTTACGGCTGTTCATCTTAACGAGCGTTCCTCAAAATTGCAAACGATCTATATAGATGCGCATTTAGCGACTGATTTCAATATAACGTATGAGCGTCCAAATCCTTTTGCTGATGCAGACCAGATCACGACGTTTAAAACCGGCACGATCAAAGATCAATACGGCAACCTTATTTCTGACGCAACTTTGGTCAATTTTGTAATTAAAACTCAAGACAGCCAACTTTTGCAAACCTCAGGTGCAACCCTTAACGGCGTGGCTCAAGCACAAATCCTACATCCTAACCGCGCACAAAATTGGGAAGTACAAGCCTTTATTACCGGTATTGCAGAAAGTAATGCTTTAACTATAGCATATGCCCCGGCACTGGATGCTTTCCCTCTGGAATGGGACGAAACAAAGGCTGTTGTAAAAGTTGGTCCACTCACTGGTAAATTACAGCAATTGCTTGCTGAAGGAACGCCGGTAGTTCTTCAACTAAAATCCACAAAAGGCACCTATACGCTTGAGAAAAAAACACAAGAAGGAAAGGTGGAATTTCAATTAAACACAAGCTTTTATAAACCGGGAATTTATGATCTTAAGGTGACCGTTTTGGGAGTTTCAAAAACCATTGAAAAGATAAACCTCTATTGAAAAATCAAAATAAAAATATCTATCGCGCGTTACTTATTCTCTCTTTTATAGGATTGAATTTACTTTTGGTCGCGGCCATAAGCAACATTCTTTCCTACCTCAATACCGGTGCAGACAAAAGTACGATGCTCAATCTGGCATTGGGAGCCGAACCGGTGTATAAACCGCATCTTGTTTGGAAGGACAGCATCAACCCTAGTCGACCTATTGAAAAACCAACAAAAAAACGTGTCGCACAGGATTATTTAAATGCGTGGTATGTGCGTGAAGTAGCGCTTGCCACCGGAGAAAATACAGGGATTACTGATTATTATACCGAAAGTGCTCGTGCTAAAATTGACACGCTTCTTCTTCAGAATAAAAAAGGTAAGACCTTCATAAAAGGAGCTTCCCTCAATCACGAACTCTATCTTGAATTTTACAGTGCAGACGGGCAACTCATCAGTTTTAGAGATGAGGCTGTTTTTGAAATTAAACAAATTTACGACCAAGAAAAACTCGTGCTGGAAACTCGAGATACTTCAGCCTACCGCGTGGTTATGCTGCTCGAAGACGGCTTTTGGCGCATTAGGCATCAGGAGCGCATTATTCCGCAAGCAAAGGATTCTTCAGCACAAAAGTCATCCTTAAAAAGACTTCCGCAATGGATTAAAGGCGTGAACTATTACCCTCAAGAACATCCTTGGAATACGTTTGACACCCTTTTTAAAGCGGAACGTATACAAGCTGATTTCGAAAAAATCAAACAACTTAACCTCAACACCCTGCGTATATTTGTAGGTTATGAAGATTTTGGCAAAGCGGAAGTAAATCCCGAAAAGCTAAACCGACTGAAACAGCTCATGGATCTGGCGCAAGATGCCGAACTTCAAGTGATCGTTACCCTTTTTGATTTTTATGGAGATTATTCCGTTTTAGATACGCCAAATACGTTTAAACATGCTCGAAGCATTATTTCTGCGCTCAAAGCACATCCTGCGCTCTTGGCCTGGGATCTGAAAAACGAACCCGATCTCGATTTTGATAATCGAGGAAAAGACCAAGTCACCTTTTGGCTTCAGAATCATATTGCGCATCTCAAACAGCTTGACCCTGAAACTCCGGTCACCATTGGTTGGTCTAAAGCAAAAGCGGCCACAATTTTAGAAGAAAAGCTAGACGTGGTAAGTTTTCATTATTACGAAGAGCTTGAAGACTTTGAAGAAACCTATCGAGACTTGAAAGCAAACACGAGCAAGCCTATCATGTTGCAGGAATTTGGCCTTTCAACATATTCAGGCCTCTGGAAACCTTTCGGAAATGACGAGAACGATCAAACAACCTATTACGAGCGTATCTTACCCATTTTAAAATCTAATAACTTACATTTTGCGTTCTGGACACTCTATGATTTTGAAGAAGTACCCACAGCAGTGGTAGGACGACTGCCCTGGCGCAGAGCGCCTCAAAAGAAATTCGGTATCCTAGACTCTCAAGGGGAATCAAAAGAAGCTGCTACTCTATTTAAAGCCTTAAAATAACTTCACCAGCAAGCAAAAAGAAACCCCAAATGCTTTAGGGAGAGCAAGAGGGGTTTGCAACCAAATCAAAGAGGGTGAAGGGACACTATCCTGAAATCAAAGTCTTAGAGGTCTTAACTTGTTTTGAAAGCATTATTTCTTTAAAGACGTTTACATATTTGTCTGCGATGCAGGACATAGGCAAAGCGGTTGCTGCTTGATAGTTGGCCATGCCCATAGCCACACGATAGGCTTCATTTTCGAGAACAACCTTTAAGGATTCTGCCAAATCCTTACTATTGTTCGGTTCAAAAAACTCGGCTTGATAGCCTTCTTCTCGTGATAAAATACCCAGATCTCCAAGGTCTGGCATGACAACCGCTTTGCCGTAACTTCCTGCCTGATGCAATACCCCGCTGCTGCCGGTAGTTGAAGTGTAGGGGAAAACAACTACAGCAGCTTCTTCAAATAAGCGAGGCACTTCTGCTTCTTCCACATAACCTGTAAAACGCAGTTGTTCTACATGTGCATATTTTTGTTCTACCTGTTTTAAATAGCCTTTTACGTTAGGATTATCAGTCCCCGCGATCACGATCTCCAGGTCTAGCGTTGTTGTCGCTCTCAAGTGTTGTACTGCTTCAATAAGCATTTCGACCTTTTTGTAAGTTCCGAACTTGCCAAAAGTCATTACTTGCAGCGGACCTTGAGGAACATTATAATTAGGGGTGTCAGGCAATTCAAACGTTCCGTGGGGAATTAATCCTATATTTTTTGCTTGGTACTTCTCCTCAAGTATGCTTACATATTTACTGATCGTCAAGGCAACAAAATCTGCTTGTAAAAGGATACGCGTAAGTGCGCTTCCGATGAAATTGTATGCTTTTTGAAGTACTTTGTTTTGAGTGATACCTGCTTCAGAAAGATCTACTTGTTCCATAATATTGTGTAGTAATACTACGGAAGGAATACCCATCATTTTGCAAATTCCGGGTAAGATAAGTCCGAGAGCAGCCGGGATCTTTTTATCTCCAAACTTCATAAACTGAAGATTAAAAAGTACAGCGTCTGGTTTGGTTTGGCGTATTGCTTTTAAAACTCCGGGAAAGCTGTTGTAGCTGTTAAAGCTCCAACATTTTTTCACGCTTACCTTACATCCTGAAACATCAAGGTACTGTTCTGCTACATCGGTCTCAACATCGGTAAGTAAGATCAACTCTTCAATTTCCTGATGATTTCTAAAAGCGCGCACCAGATAGTAAGCATACTCATTGAGTGTTACTTTACTGGGCGGAAATGCGGTTACAAGTGCTAGTTTCATTTGATTTGGTTTTTAATTCTGATTCAAAGATGAAAAGAAATAAAGCTGGTTTTTGCGAAATACGTTTGATCGAAGACTAGTGTAGACCAATGGTACTTTACTTGCGTTTAACGGTTAACACTTAATCTAACTCCCTCTTCCTTAAAACAATAGACCACTTGTACCAGAAGAAGTACAAGCATCGTGGCAATTTGTACCAACACCACGTGCAACAATTGGTCGTGAAACAAGAGCACGCCACTTATTTGTAAAGCGCCACCCACCAGACTAAAATATACAGGCCGGTATTTACCCAGCGATAAGAAGTAATAGGTAAACAGATTTGCCACTGCAAAAAGTCCGGTAGCTAAGGCATAAGGGCCTAAAAGATGCGCTACTTCGAGATACGCCTGCCCAAACATCAAATTGACGATCATCTTGGGGAAAGCGAAACACACCACCACAATACTTGCCGAAAGTAGCCCAATATAACCCACGTATTTCCATAAAATCTTTGTGGTACGTGTTCCTGCTTTTTTCTTCTTTACCACTTCCGGAAGCAACAGCATCACAAACATCCAGGCTACGAAATACACCACGCGTCCTATTAATGCCAACGAGGCGTACAATCCTGCTTGATAGGGTTCAAAGAAATGCTTTACAAGAATAATATCACTGTTGTTGATAAGAATTTGTGTTCCTTCATAAAGTGCTGTGATCGATAAAAACTTGAGGACTTCAGTTGTAGATTGGCGATCTAATGTTTCCTGATCGGTTTTGATGGTTTTTGCTCGGGGAAATTGTGCCGCTACAATAGACAAACTCACTCCCAGTGCTACACCAATGGCAGGCTGTTCTTTAAATAATAAGATGCATAAAAACGTAAGCAGTAACCTGCTCCACATTTCGATCTGATAGGTTTTTGATAAGCTTAGCAGTTCCTGTTTTCCTTGATAGATCCCGCGATTGATACTCATCACAAAATAGAACGGAACAGACAAGCCAAAAACCACAAACATCATTGATGAGGAGGTTTGTAATACTTCTTGAAAGAAGCTTGCAAAAAACACAAAGACAAGTCCTGTCGCAAACCCCATACGAAGGCTCCATCTATTGATCTTTTTTAGAAATGCGCCTTGCTTTTCTTCTTCGAGCAGTGCGATGAAGCGCGCGGTACCCAATTGAAACGTCATCGCTGCAAACGACAACACCAATAATAAGGTGATTAAAATCGCAGCATCGGCAAAAGCTTCAGGGCCAAGCAAGCGCCCAAGAAGTAAGTTATAAGCGTAGTTACCGGTATTTACCAGCAAGGCACTTAGCATAAAAATCTGTTGGGCAGAAATTTTCTGTTTGACAAAAGGTATCGCTATCATAATGGCAGATTTGGAGTGATTATTAGGCTACGTTTCCCAGCAAGTACCGCTTTCCGGCAAGGCCGAAGGTTCCACTTACCGATTTATTAGAAAGGCCTTTAAACAAGATGAGTTTACCACTGTTTCTGTAATTGGTTTGCAAAGTGATCAACTTCATAACAGTACTTAACGTAAGTTCTTGGAGTTCGCTTAGGTCGATCGTGATCTTCTTTTGATTTCTAAAGTCTTCATTGATCGTTGCTGCGAGTTCGCCAACAGACTGTACTTTTAAAATTCCACGTATTTGAATGCTCTGGTTTTGTGTGATAAAAGAATACATAACAAAAGATTTAAAGATTATGAAGCAAAGATGAGGAGCATCGAGAGGCGACAGCGGAAAATTTCGTTCGGCGGAATTTAAGTGTAGATGAATGGTTCAAATCCCGCAGATAAACCGAAACAACCAATGCTATCCTTTTAAAAAATATTTGTTATACACTAAGAAGGCTTCAATCCTCTTATATATAAGAATTACAAAGCCTGACGAAATCGCTCACGTATCGACTAACAAACTCAAAATCTGACGTTTCTAAAAGTTGTACTCCCCGTGAAATGCGCTTATGTTTCGATAAGCTGTACATAGCTGTAGATTAAAAAAGAAGGTATTGCGGCTAACTTGCTCCTACCAAATCTTAGTTATGAAAACAGTTTATTTATGCCTTGTAAGTGCTTTACTATTTATAAGTGTTCAGGCGCAAGAGATGCAAACCGGGTTTACTTATCTTGAAAACGGAAAGAACGCAGAAGCTCAAGAGTTCTTTGCAAAAATTCTTAAGGAATATCCCCAAAACAAAACCGCACGTTTATGTTATGCACGTGCTTTAGGTCTTGGCGGTCAACCAAAGGAAGCCTTAGCTTTATTTGAAGAAATGCGTAACGATTATCCCGGTGATCTGGAAATCGAATTAAACTATGCCGAAGCCTTTTTATGGAATAAAAACTTTGAAGCTGCAGTTCCTGTGTATAAAAAGCTCGTTGCAGAACATCCAGAGAATTTTGGGGCATTGTTGGGTTATGCAAACACCTTGTCAAACCTAAAACGCTATCAAGAAGCTCGGGTGTATATCAACAAAGCACTTGAAGTTGATGCGGAAAACCCAAGTGCCAAGGTCTCTTATAAATACATCAAATTAGGAATGGCGGGACAATTGGCCAAACGTCAAGAAATTGACAGTGCCGTTGCATTGCTTCAATCAAATTTTGAAGATTTTCCTCAGGATCGTGATACCCAACTCAATCTTATCGCCATCTATTTACCCAACAAAAGTTTTGAAGAAGCTGCTAAAATCTATTCTGGTTTTAATAAGAATAGTAATGACAGCATCACCGGGAAAATAGGTTTAGCACTTGTTGCTCATTTGCAAGAGGAAGAACAACAGGCATTGCAACAAGCGACGGAAGCCTATACTTTAAGTAAGCAAAAGAAAACCGACTCTTTAGTGCGTCTTCAAGCAGCAGAGCGTTATGTTCAAGCTTTAGTCTGGAATGCAAAGTATGCTGAAGCCAACCAAACGATCAAAGCATTAGATTCAACTTATACAGATCACAAGACCCTTTTAGCGTTAAAAGCGATGTTAGGGATGTATACCGGCGATTTTAAAGCTTCAGTAAAAAACTATCAGCAAATTTTAGCGCAAGATTCGACTTCCTTTGACGGCAATTTGGGGATTGCTAATGCCTATCGTGCAAGCGATAATCCGCTGCAGGCATATGCTTTCGCTCAAAAAACACTTGACTACTATGAGGGGCAAAAAGATGCTTTAGGTTTGATCAAAACTTTAGATCTATCGTACGCTCCAGAACTAGGCGCACGTGCTTCTTTAACCAAAGATAATGGAGAAAACCAGGCATATAGCTACGGCTTTAATGCTGCGCTACCTTTTTCTACTGCGTTTAAAATTGGTGCTCAATACGGTTATCGTATCACCCGCAACGGTATAAGTGGCGAAGAGGCTACGGCCTATGAACTTGGCGCTAATCTAGAATATCGCATAATGCCGGGCTTAAATTTTAAAGCCAACGCCGGACTCATTAAAGCAAGTACCAATGAAAATGAATATACCGATACACAAGGCGGAATAAGCTTACAAGCAAAACCCTTTAAACGCCAGCAAGCAGAGTTTGGTTATCGCAGAGCTTTACAGAATTTTAATGCTGCGCTACTACAAGAAAAAATAGCCTTGAATGATTATTTCTTGAATTACAACTGGGGAATTACAACACGTCTGGGTTGGTACACGTCTATGATCTATACCGCACAATCTGACGAAAACAACCGTAAATTGTTATTTACCTCGTTGTATTATTCCCTCACACGTAAGCCTGCGCTTAAAATGGGCTTCAACTATCAATATCTGAGTTATAAAGATCAGGTGAATGCTTTGTATTTCAGTCCGTCTAAATATCAGGCGGCAGAGCTTTTTGCAGATCTACTGCTTAAGCCTGCAGAAAACCTTACTATTCATACAGTTGCTGCCGGCGGTCGTCAATTTGTAGAAGATCAAGAAGCTACCTCTATTTTTAGAGCTGAAGTGAATGTACGCTACAGTTTCAGTAATCAATTTGATCTCGGCCTTTATGCGCAATACAGTAACGTCGCCTCGGCTGTAGCCAGTGGTTTTGAGTTTGGAGAAGTTGGTTTAAGCTTAAGATGGCAGCCTTTTGCTAAGCCGCTTTTCAAGTAAATTACCTCAGTTAACATAAGCTTTTACGGTACCACAAAATGTAGCTATTACAAAAGCCTGTCCCAGACAGGCTTTTCTGTTTTTACAGGTTTCACCACAGCATTTTAAGTATATTTATGCTGCTAATTTGTGATATGAGGAACTACTTCTATAGCTTCTGCCTACTTTATTTATGTACTTTCGTTTGCAATGCACAAAAGCAGTACACTTTTGATCATTGGCTCACCTACACCAGAACCTTTTATAAAGACAGTATTAAAATTGAACACAGACCTTTTTATACAAAGGACAGTACGACTACCGTAATTTACTTAACCAATGCTAATGACAACAGCTATCACGCTGTGGTTACGCCTAAGGGTTCTTTACATTACAGGCTTCAGTTTAAAGATGAAAACGGACTCACATTTGACGTTAACCTTCTCAAAACGGAATTAGAACAAGCAACTAAAATCAATATTCCCTGTGAATTTGTGAGTAGCTATCGCAATCATTTTGCATTTATGACCAAGCACTATGCGTTCAGTAAAGTTCGTGATACCTTGGTTGATGGTAAAACACAACACTGGTATAGCTTCAGCCCAACAAGTAAGCGCAGGCAAAAGCGGTCTAAATCAGGAACAAAGATCTATCGGGTGGCACCTGAAACCGAATATCATCTTCCTGTATTTGACTATGCTGTAGCTTTTCTAGATTGGCAACTCGCCCCAAAACAAATCCCTAACGGAATTTTTGCCGAAAAACTTTTTGTCGATTATTATGATCATATCGATCAAAGAGATGTGTTGGTTTCCTTCCATAAAATAGATAAAAGCATTCGTATTGATGCAGCTTGCGATTATACCCAAGAAAACTCCAAATCAAACTGATTGTAATACGGGATCGGCAAAAAAACTTCACAAACGAGCTAAGGGCAAATCTTTCTGCCGGCCAAGGAAGACTCGTTAGGTAATGGTTTTTAAAGCTTTTGGTACCACAAAAAAGGCGGTAGTTTAAAACTACCGCCTCTAACAAACTAACTAACCAACACAAAAAAACTAATTTATAAGTAACTTTCCATTATATATATTACCGGTATCTGTGGTCACTGCATAACTGTATAAACCGGTAGGTAAACCGTCTCGATCCAGGCGAAGTGTATTTTGATTGCCTGAAGTTTTTCTCTTTTTTGAAACCACCTTGCGTCCATTCATATCTACAAGCTCGATGGCTGCTTCTACAGCAGGAGCCGGAAGTTTGATCAAGGTGTACTGCGTAAAAGGATTGGGATAATTATGTACCTGCGTGCTTTGAAGTTCTTGAGCTATCGCTTCTACAGAAAGACTGCGATTATTGCTAAATGCCAGATTTTTTAATCTCACCGCTGCTGACTGAAAATTGATATAATCACCCTGTACAGAAAATACAACACTGCGTATCGCGGTCACACTTTGAGCCTCACCAGATGCATTTTTAAATTCGTCAAAAGGAATTGCATAAAATTGATTTTCTTGAGATGCCGGTAGCGTATAACGCAGCCTGTTTGACCAATCTTCAAGGTTTGCCGGAACCAGAATAACTTCAACAGGAACATTGGTTTCCAGCTCAAATTCAAGAGCAGATAAATCACGCACATCAAGCGCCAACTCACCGGCGAGAATGTGTCTAAAAATATTAAACGTCCCCTTTACTTCTGCATTAAGTGAAACATTGCGTTCAATACTGTAAGCATCTCCTTCTGCAACTTCAACAGCTTGGTCGATGATAAAATCGGTCAGGTTTGCTTCAGTTTGATTATAGTCGATACCCCAAGGTCCGTCTGCAAGGTACAAAGCATCGTAACTACCTGTTTGAGCATCTGTAAGCGATACACCAACATCAAATAAATATCCGGTTTCTAAGATAACCTGCTCTTCATACGCGCCGCTAAGGCTTAAGTTTTGCACCGTGTTTTCTAAACTATCAGTTTCGGTTGCACGCTTATTAGTTTCTGCCACAAGTGTTTTTACTCCTGTTTTATTACACAGATTTAAAACAAGGGCACCGCGGCTGTAATATCCGCTTTTGACAAATACCTCGGGTAATTTATAGGTAGTATTGGGGTCGCTGTTTAAGCCTCCTGATTGCTCTAAAACATCTAAAGCATAATTTATAAGGCTACTCACCTGCGCTACTGAAGTTCCCCAAAATTGAAAGTTTAAATAGTCACCTTCCGGATATTGATCAATATTCCAGTAACTGTAAAGCGTTTGTGCAGCATCGCTCTGATTTACCGAAAAGCTCACAGCATATTCTTTGAGTCCGTTAGCTCGTAAAATTTCAGCTAAAATAAACTGATGTCCCCGCAGTTGAAACCTACGAATGTCATCAAGAGTTGCTCCATTCAATCGGTCACAAATCGTTTTGGCGTGATCATACACGCGGTCTTCGGTCTTGAGCAACAGACCTGCTACGACACGATCTTCTCCTTGATAGTAATCAATCGCAAAAATACCTGAAGCATTAGTGATGTCTTGCAAGTCAGACGGACTCGCAACAGCAGCTGTTTCGGTGCCAAAAAGTGCTGTTTCACCAAAATATGACGCCAGGTTTGAAGTGCCGTTTTTTGAGGGAAACTTACTTTTCTTAAATCGGGACTGGGCTGCTTTGGTATTTTTTTGATCGTTTGTTTTGCTTCGGTTCAAATTGCGCTTTGCAATGAGTGTAGACAGGTCTCCGTTGCTTTCTAAACCGCCGTCGTAAGCAGAATTCACCTTAGTTGCAGAAGCTACATCAGCATAATTTTTGGTTTCTAAAGCCGTATAAGGATTGGCTGAAATATAAAACAAGGCATCATTAAAATCTTGATCACACGAACTGTAGTCCCGACGAATATCTTCAAAACCTAGAATGATTCGTTCATTTTCAGGATCGTTGAGCAGCACGTTATGATAACGCAAAGCAGGATCGGCCTCCGGATTAAAATCGGGATTAGAATACAATTGCCATAAACCCCAGGTAACTTCAGACTTCCAGGCATTTGCCAGCAGCACCCAACCAATGCCGGTGCCGGCTTTAAAAGAACCTAATTTTACTTTGTTTCCGGCCTTTAAACCACCGCCGGAACCTTGTGCAGAAACATTAGGGAAAATTATGGTGATGTCCTTATCGGTAGGTTTTTGATCTAAAGGATTGTTGATGTCATACGTATAAAACCCGAGAACATTCTTATACCCTGCGCCTTCGGCGACAAAGGTAACGTAGACTTCAGCATCCTCGTGCACAATGACATCTGTATCATAATCGCTGGAGATGTAATGCGGATTATAGGTAGGCACCGGATAGGACTCCGGCAAAGCACTGGCAACAAGCGAAAGCGTTTCTGAGGTAACCACATCATCCGGAGCTTCTAAATAAAGCGGTGTGCCGTCTGAGGTATATTCACCTAAAAAGCTGAAATTTTGAGCAGTAGCAACCACCGAAATTAAAAGTATGCTTAAACTTAGAAAAGGTCTCATAATCTGGATTTTAATCCAAAATTAAAAGACTAGAAGCGCTGAAATTTGAATATTCGGTGGGTCGCGTTTAAGTGTAGTTGAATGGAAAACTATACGCGTTAAAGCAAATTAAGACGCTTCATCAAAATAGGACGGTTTGAACGGCTAATAGGAATCACATCTTTTGCGATCAACACACTGTTGTCTTCAATGTCGATGATCTTATGAAAATTGATCACATAAGACCTGTGAATTTTTAAGAACTTACTCTCGGGCAGTTTCTCTTCGATCTTCTTTAAGGTAGAATGAACCGTGTAGTTTTTCCCTTCGGTTTTGATGAGGATATAATCTCCTTTGGCCTCAATAATTAAAATGCTGTCAAAATCAATCTTGATCAACCTGCGGTCGATATTGATATATAAATCCTTGCCTTCCTCCTGCTTTGCTTCTGTGGCTGCTGCGGGTACGGCAGGTTCTTTGCTGGTTAAAGAGAATTGCTGCGCTTTCTGAATCGCTTTTAAAAAGCGAGGGAATCCTACCGGTTTAACAAGATAATCTACGATGCAATCGTACTCAAAAGCTTCGATAGCAAAATTGCGATCTGAAGTGGTTAAAATAATTTTTGGCGGACTTTTCAAGGTTTGAATAAAATCAAAACCTGTAAAGTCGGGCATATGAATATCTAGAAAAATTAGATCAACCTCGTTTTGATTTAAATATTTAATAGCACTTATCGCATTCTCAAATTGTGCCACAACCTCAACATCTGTGCTTTTCTCACAGTGGTTACGAATTATTGAGCGCGCCAAAGCTTCATCATCGATTATAATGCAGTTCATAAGTAGGATTTAAAGTTGGTTGACAAAAACTACCATTTTGTTTAAAACAGCTTCAAAGTCTTGTGCAGATGTAGGGCGGCCTGCTCTCAACTCATTTTCATAGGCAACGGCAGTTTTATAACCGTGTTTCATGTTCAAGATACTTATTTTATGTTTTAGCTTATGAACATCTCCCGCTGTTTTTAAAAAATCTTTTGCCTCTAAATCACTATGGTACTGTCTAATCTCTTCTGGCAATTCTTCTTTGATGATCTGCAGCATCTCCTGCTCAAAATCGGTCATACCGCCAGAGATTTCTTTTATTTTTAGCAAATTGGGCGCATCCATAGTGTTAAGCTTTAGGTTTGGGTAGGGTAAAGAAAAAAGTAGTTCCCTGCTGAAGTTCTGATTCTAACCAAATTTCTCCGTCATAATATTTAATGATCTTCAATACGATCGAGAGTCCTATTCCTTTATGTTTAGAATCGTTATCGAGCGTTTGAAAAACCTGAAAGATTTTATCATGATATGAAGGAGCGATACCATTGCCATTATCTGCAATACTGAATTGATATCGGGTTCCAAGATCTTTAAAGTCAATTTTCACAAAGCCTTGCGCTTTATCATTATACCGAATCGCATTTTGAATTAAATTTTGAAACAACTGCTGAAACCGAAACGAGTTCCCATAAACCAGGGGCAGTTGATTCAGTATTAAAACTTCAATATGCGCCGGAATATGCATCGTTTCAATCAAACGTGCTACCAGTTTGTTCAAGTTGATCGCATACGCTTCATCTTCTACCTTGTCTATTGCAGAATATTCAAGAATTCCTTGAATAAGGTCATGCATATGCTCAACGTGCTCCAGAATGAGATCCAGGTTTTCTGCACCGTCTCCGCGTACATCACCATCTTCGATCAAAAAATTGGTCAATGCATTGATGTTGTTTAAAGGCGACTTGAGATCGTGCGAAACGATATGCGCATAATCATTCAGCTCTTTATTCTGCTTCTCTAATTGTGCTAATAAAATATCACGCTGTCTGTTTGACTCAATGATCTCACGGGTTTGGTTATCGATCACGCGCGCCAATTCTAAGGCATCAAGATTGGTTTCTTCAATTTTTTGATTAGAATCTTCGGGGTTACTATGTTTATACAGCTGAGCAATCGTATTGGTAAGACTTTTAATGATCTCCTTTTGTTGATTGGTCTCTTTTCTTAAACTTTCATTAGCCTCATAAAGTTCGTCTGAACTAAGTGCCATCGCGCGCTGCACCATAGCCAATTGCTCTTCATAATTGGTATACGAGCTACTTACTGCATTTAAAAAGACATCAAGATCTTCTTTGTAATCGACTCCTTGGTTTTGGAGGTGTTTCCGTAGTTGTCTTTTTAAAAGTGCATTCATCTACTCACTTATTAAGGTTAATGTCATCGTCTGATTATGCAGTTCACAGATACGGTCATCAGAAAAAGGTGCCAACTCCCCATAACTGTAAAATCCTGAGATCACGGCTTGATTACCCAAAACTTCGCATACCTCCTCTACTTCTTCTTCAACACGTTGATCCATTACCAATTTACGACCAACGCAACTCACAAGAATAGCCAATTGACAAGGATGCTCCCGATGTTCAACTGCTCGTTTGGCTGCTTCCAGCGCGCCGTCTACAATACCGTCAACCGTAGCCATCATCAATTTAACTTTTGCTCCTTCTGGTGCATCGCCGGCCAAAACCATCGCATTGGTAGCTTCATCTATATTTAAAATCGTGCGCACCAGCGGTCGTTTTTTTTCTTTAAATTGAACGCTTAACGGGTAAAATAAAGATGCCTGAGGCAGTTCTGAAGCTTTCTCACCTAGATAATTCTTATACAGATCTAAAGCAGGTTTATGATCTAACTCGTAAAGCACATTACCTTCTGACCTTGTAATGAGTCGCTCTGGACCAAAGGAAAACCAGCCCCCATAATTGGCGTATGAAATTTCTAAAGATGCACCGTATAAACCAATTGCGATCACCTCTCCTTCCTTTGCAGGTTCATTATAGCCCGCCAAGGTTTTTTCAAACCGAGCATCATCCCCGCACAGGCCTCCGGTGATCGTTACATCTTCAGGCAAAACGGAAGCTAAACCCTTGATGAGTTCGCTTCCGTTCACATTGCTTCCTTCCGAAAGGACAAACACGTGTTTAAGAAGTTTTTGATCTAACTTTTCAGCAAGATGCTTTCCGGTTTTAAAACTGTTTTTATCCTCTTTTAAGATAGAATGTGTTACGATCTCAAAAGAAGCTTTTTCAAACTCAATTGCCGTGTAGGACAAGCCGTTATTAAGCACCGAAGTTCCCGTGATCTCTCCAGAGGTCGACCCAAAGACCAAATGCCCATCAGGAAATAACGCGCGCATTTCAGAAAAAACAGCTTCCTGCTCCAGAACAAACCGATTAGAAAATATTAAGACTAACGGACTTTTTAATGATACTGCTTCCGATTTGTGATTCCAGTTTCCTGAAGCATCCCGATTTCCTTGTCTAATTTTCATGAGCGTCTTTTTTTAAACTGAAATAAAAGGTGCACCCTTCATTTAGCTCGCTTTCTAACCAAACCGAACCATCATACAGATCAACAATTTTCTTAACTATTGAAAGTCCGATTCCTGTAGATTCCTTATGATCTGTGAGCGACTGAAAAATCTTAAAGATCTTATCGTGGTAAATTTTATCAATACCCATTCCGTTATCCTCAACGGCAAATACGTGTCTGGTGGCTTCTTCGGTATAGTGTATTCTAATCAAGCCTTTTTCCTTATTGCTGTAGCGAATCGCATTACTGATTAAATTCTGAAATACTTGTTGTATGCGTGTTCTGTCTACGTTCACAATGGGTAAATCATCAGGAACGATCAATTCTATATGTTCGGGAATATAAAGCAAGGTTTCAATATCCTCAATCACCTCTTTAATACTTACCTCTTCATCCTGAATATTCTCACGTTGAATGCTGCTGTAATTCAAAATCCCGGAGATCAAGCCTTCCATCTTCTCTAAAGTGTTCTCCAATATGCTGAAATTCTCCAAACTCTGCTCATCCAGATGCTCTAAGTTATCTTCTTTGATCCAGCTGGCAAGGGCGTTGATACTACGCAACGGACTCTTCAAATCATGAGAAACCACGTGCGCATATTCTTGCAATTCCCGATTGCTTTTTTCTAAGGTGTTGAGCAAAGATTCCTTTTGCGCTTCTAAGTCTTTGAGCGTTGTAATATCAAGATGAATTCCTATAGAACCCACCAATTTCCCGTTAATGTCAAAATTAGGCGCCCCGCTTATCAACCAATTGCGCTTCTCCCCTGCCTTGTTAAAGACTTCGATTTCATAAGAGTCTGAAATCCCTTTTTCCCGCAGGTCATTCTTTTTTAAGACTTGAACAGCATCACTTGGTTTCATAAAAACCTCTGCTGCTTTCTTGCCTATCAGTTCGCTAGAGTCGTAACCACTAATCTCACTAAAACTTTGATTTGCGAGCAGGATACGATCTTCGGTATCTACTTCGAGCAAACCAAGATTCATATTTGCAATAATGTTACTGTACTTTTCTTTTTGCTGTTGCAAGTCGTTCTTGTATCGGCGCGTGACAGTAACATCGGTATAACTCCATAAATGTCCTTTGTATTGGCCGTTTGAGAAAATAGGAACAAAATCCCTTTCAAAAATTCGACCGTCTAGCAATTCTAATTCATCTCCGGTAACCAGCTGGCGCTCGGCTACGATTTGAGTAATGCGGCTTACAAATTGCTCGGGATTTTTAAAAAGATGCTTGTTTTCTTCCGCAGCATTGGAGCAATCTAAACCTTGCATATGTTCAGGCTTCACAGGAATGCCGAACATGTCACAAAACATTTGATTGGTAAGCACGATTGCCCGGTCTTCATTTTCTAGTAAAACACCGCTTTGCAGTCGAGAAATAAGTGCAGATAGCCGGTTTTCTGATTCTACGAGTTGTTCTCGGGCCAAGAGTTCTTTGGTCACATCTTCAACCGTAATTACTTCTTGCGTACGGGTGTGGTTATCGTGATTGCGCACAGCGCTCACATTGATCTTGGTCGTAATGATCTGTCCCGAGCTGGTGATGTATTTCTGTGTGGTGACAAAAGAATCAAAAGCTCCTTTATGCAAATCCTTTCGCTTTTCCTCATAATCTGATTGCTCTGCTGCAATGGTAATCGATTTCAAATCTTTACCAATTATTCGATCTTCAGGATAGCCTAGGATTCTGGTAAAACTGGCATTACACTTTTCTATTATGCCATCTGTAGTTAAAGCAATACCTAATGGCGAGTTATTTACGATAAACTCCAGTTGTCGCTTTTGCTCATCGATAATACGGGCTTTGCGCTCTTCATCGGTGATGTCTCGTACAATTCCCTGTGCTACGATCGCTTTATTGTTTTCATCTACAATAGTACTCGCATTGATGTGTACGCGTCTAATCGCCCCGGTCTTTGTACGAACGCTTACCTTAAAATTGGTAATGCTTCCTTTTTTCAACAAACCTTTAAAGGCTTCAGCTACAAGCTCTTGCTCTTCTGGTAAAACCAAAGCCGGTAAAAACACCGGTTCTTTGGTAGGATCATATTCCAGCAAGGCGACTGCTGCATCATTCATCTTGAGCACATGGCCTTCAACATCGATCACAACATAGGCGTCCACCAAGTTTTCAAATACGCCCTGAAGCTCGGTATTCTTTTGATAGATTAACGACTGAAGCTTGTCATTTGATTTCTGAAGTTCCTGAGAAAGCGCATAAAGTTCTGAAGATTTTTTCTCCAAAATCGACTCAGCCATCTTACGCGCTTTGCGCTCGCGTTCTACAAGTCTTTTATATAATTCCGGATCTTTTGTAGTCATCTCCCTTTTCTATAAAAAATCGCACATGCGTACCATCTTCTTTAATTTTTTCAAAAGTCACCTTATGTTCAAAACCAAAATGTTTAAAGGTCTCGTGCATAAGCCCAAGACCAAAATTATACATGGCTCTACTTGAATGATAATCTAAAACTAAGGTATTTTCTGACCTTTTAATCGTCTTAAAGGTAGGAAGTTGCGAATCAGGGTAAATTTTACGCACTTCCACGTGAATATGATCTTCAATAGAAGCTAAAAGTTCTAACGGATCGCTATACGTATTTAAGAGTGCCGCATAACTTGACTTGATTACTGTAAAAAAATGCTGCGCATATATGTAAAGCAACTCATCTATGCTTAATTGTGTACGAGAACTTAACGCCGTTAACAAATTGATCATTTCTACAAACTTGTAGGTCCCTACGGCAGTATACGCACCTCCCGACTCCAGGTTTGAAGCGGTAATGATCTCATCGACCATCTCGATCCCAAACTTCTCTTCAACCAGTTCTAAAAATTCTGTAAAAACAATACCTTTCATTAAAGATGAATTAATTCGTTAAGACTCCAGTAGTTCAATAGTCCGGATAATTTAGTAACATAATCTTCGTACTTCAAGGGTTTGAGCACATATCCCGCGATTCCGATCTCATAGCATTGCTTTACATCATTATGATTGCTGGAAGTGGTAAGCACTACGGTAGGAATATATTTAAGCGTCTCATCTGCCTTCAATATCTTTAAAAACTCAATTCCGTCTATTTTAGGCATATTGAGGTCTAGCAAAATAAGATCAGGCAAAATGCTTTTATCACGTAAGAGCGTCAGCGCCTCTTCACCGTTTTTGGCCTCTATCAATTTATGATTTAAAGCTTCCTTAGATAACACGCGTTTGAGTTTCATTACCTCAATTCGGTCATCCTCAATGAGTAAAATAGATAGCACTTTCTTTTTCATTTACTTTTGATTTGAGTTGGGTGCGCTAAATACACAGTTTTCGCGCGTGTAAAATTCAGAAATCCTAGAGCGATTATTGGTTAAAAGCGATGAAACCAAAAAGAAGTGTAGACGAATGGAACTTAAGTGTAGACGAATGGTAAAAATACTTGTACTTTATTGAAGTATAAAACCCTTAAGCATTGCTAATAAAAAAATCCTGTTGATCGCTCAACAGGATTTTTTATTCTTAGGTGCTATGATTGATCTAGCACACTTTCGCCAGCGCATCGGCAATCGTGTCTTCACCTTTACTCATTTCGATCACTTTCCCGTAGGTTTTTGGATCTTTTAGTACGGCTAGAACAGTTTCTGCAACAGCCTGACGTGGAATTTCAGATCCTACTTCATCCGGATTTTCGGTCATTAAGACTTTACCGGCTTCATCCTCATCGGTTAAAAGAACGGGACGTAAAATCGTATAATCTAACGAACTTCTTTTCAGTTCTAAGTCGGCATAATGTTTTGCGGTATAATACGGTTTCATTCCGTCTACTTTTCCCCAGTACGAACGATCGTCACTGTGCGAAGCGCCTACCATTACAAAACGTTTTACGCCGTTCTTTTCAGCTTGGTTGATCGATTTGATCGCGCCGTCTAAATCAATTTCCATTGTTTTATCGTGACCGGTCTTTCCACCAGATCCTGCCGTAAATACCACAGCATCGTAGTTTTTGATCACCTCGCTTATGGCTTCAGGCGTATTTTCTAAACTTTCTACAACCGTATCAACGCCCATTTCTTCAAAAAGTGGTTTTTGCTCCTCTTTTCTAATGAACGCCGTAGGTTCTACATCTTCTGCAGCACGCATCGCTTTGGAAATTCGTTGTCCAACTTTTCCGTGTGCTCCAATAATTAAAACTTTCATATCAATCTTTCTTTTTCGTTTATTTTCAAGTTAATTTTTCTTTCAGAGAACCTGTTTTAAAAGGCTCTTAAACTTTGCTGCTTTTTAGGCTTGTTCTTGCAAAAATCACAACTGTGGAAGCTGTCGCGAAAAAAGCCATTATATAAGCCATCGTTACCGGCGAACCATCGTCTTCTCCAAACAAAGCCAGTAAAACTGAAGATAACACGCCACTTCCATACTGAAATGCTCCTAAAAGCGCAGCGGCGGCTCCCAACATTTCCGGGGCTTTATCGAGCGCTGCAGCATTGGTACAGGCTACGATTATTCCGTTCATTGAAAAAAAGAAAAATACCGTGCCTATTACGGCGTAAATTCCGCCAATCTCAAATTTGACCAATAGCGCCAAAGCAATTCCCGCCAGCATTGCTACCGAAGTTGCGATCTTCAGCAAATTATCCAGCGAATATTTTCGCACCCAAATTCTGTTAGCGATGCTGAAGCCCATAAGACCTAAAATATTGATCGCAAACAACCAACCATAATATTCCGGCTTGACATTAAAATACGTGATATACACCGCCGGCGAACCGGTAACAAAGGCGTAAACGCCCATATAGAAAAAGGTCACGCAAAGCGTATACACCATAAAATCTGAATTCTTAAAAAGTCGGCCGTACTTTTTAAAGGTTTCCAGCAGCGAAGTTTTAGCTTGTTTTTCTGGCGGAAGGGTTTCCGGCAAACGCTGAATCGCAATAAACATCACCGCGCCAAATGCTGCCAATACCCAAAAAACAACCGGCCAGGTACTGAATTTTATAATCTGACCACCCAGCAACGGACCAGCAATCGGTGCGATCGCCATCACCACCATTAAGGTTGAAAGCATCTCGGCCGCCTGTGTACGATCGTAGCGATCTCGAATCATCGCTCGAGACAACATTGGCCCCACGCAAGCGCCAAAGGCCTGCAATACCCGAGCCGTGACGATCTGAAAAATAGTTTCTGAAAACGCACAACCTATCGAACCGATAATGAATAAAATAAGTCCGATTCTTAAGGGCTTTTTTCTCCCGATTCGGTCGCTTATAGGTCCCCAAATGATCTGCGCCAAAGCAAAACCTATCAAAAATCCCGAAATGGTTAATTCTACATCGCCTTGCAGATCTTTGTGCATTTGCGGCATCGCCGGTAAATAAATATCGGTAGAAAGTGAGGTGAACGCCATCAAGGCGCCTAAAACACTTATAAAATAAAGTTTTCCTACTTCGTTGGTATCGTTTGCTGTGGTTGGGGTGTTTTTCATTTAGGGGTTTAAAATGCTGTTTCTATTTTGCTTTACTCAATTCGACTCCGCTTCGGTTTTTGCAAATAGTAATTAATTTTTGCTGAAAGTCAGTATTCGTGATTTCAGAATGTGGTTTTTGTTGTTGCTGATGGAAAAAATACTTCCCGGAAACTTTTGCAGCATCTTCTTCGCTCGTTGCCAGCCAAAGTTGGGTTTCGTAACCTTTTTGCAAATCATCGGGAGCAGATTGCCCTCCCATTTTTGTAGGAACCCAACCGGGATCTACCGCATTCACATAAGTCTTAGGATAAATTTTGGCAACATAATCCATTAACAGCGTGAGCAGAAACTTAGAATCTGAATAACTGATATTCGGTATTTCAGCTTCATTTTTCAGCATACTTCCACCTTTATGCATACTTGAGCTTAGGTAAATCAACCGATTTGGAGTTTCAATTTCAGCAGTCAAAATATAAGGTGCCAAGACATTTACGTCGAATAATTCTCCGGAAGAAATCCCTGCATTATGAATAATCGCATTAAACCTTCCGAAGCTATTGAGTTCTTTTGCCAACTGTTTTACCTCATCGATATTCGCTAAATCGGCAATTAAAACTGCTGAAGCATTGGGTAATTCTGCGTTTAGATCTTTCGCTCGCTGTTCATTTTTGGCGTGTACAAAGACTTTGTGATCTTGTGCTAACAACGCTTTTGCCGCGAGTAGACCTAAACCATCGCTGGATCCTGTGATAAATATTTTTGCCATAATTTACTTCTTTTGAAATGAGGATGAGACCCTGAATCAAGCCCGCCTAGCCGGCTGGCAGGTTCAGGGTGACGTTATTTTCAAACGACTAAATCTCATATAGAGAAAAACAAAAGAAGGAAATAAACTACCTCGGGGAAAGCCCTCGAGGCATTCGTTAGAAACAAATTTTTAATTTCGAGGCAAGCCTCTGGGTATTATACCCTTTGGCGGTGCCAATAAACCTGTTATTTCCTCCTTTTGAAGTTCAACCAACCTATTTTTCTTCTTCAAAGGCTACTTCGTCTTGCCAAATCGCGCCGCCTTCTGCGATATTTGGTAGTATGACCAGGTGACTCATTACATTATTTTTTACCGCGCCGTGCCAATGTGAAACTCCGGGTGGACATTTGATCACGTCGCCTTTTTTAATTTCTTCAAGCTCTTGTCCTTTGATTTGATGATAACCTTCGCCTTTGGTTACGACCAAAATTTCGCCTGCAGGATGAATATGCCAATAGGTTCTTGCTCCGGGTTCAAAAGCTTCGGTAACCAGCATCATATCGTAGATCGAATCTTGCATCACGTGCGGTTTCACCCAAACATTACCGGTATTATTTTCTGCGGAAGCTAAAGCGCCTTGCTGAATTTCTTCAACATTTACCGTCGGCTGTTTCTTATTTTCTTCGGTTTGAGTTGTTGAAGTTTCCTGCTTACAACTCATAAAAAACAGCATTAACAATAAGCCGATATTGGTGATTTTGAAGGTATTTTTTAGAGACATGTAAAGCTGATTTTGGTTGAATTAATCTTCTAATTTTTTCAATTCCTTCGCCGGAATACCACCGACTAATGTACGTGGAGGAACATCTCTGGTCACCACCGCTCCAGCAGCTACCACAGAATGTTCACCAATGGTTACGCCCGGTAAAATATTCACGTTAGAACCAATCCACGCATTCTTTTTGATCGTCACTTTCCCCGGAACCAAAGTTTTGCGCTCTTTAGGTGAAATGGGATGATTTTCTGAAGTGATACTCACTCGCGGGCCGATCATTACTTCATCTTCAATTTCGATTCCGCCCAAGTCAAGCATCGAGCAATCGTGATTGATAAACACGCCTTTTCCTAAAGAAATATTTTTGCCGTAATTGGTATAAAATGGTGGATAAACCGTGGTGGTTTCATCTAAATCTTTCCCGGTCAATGTTCCAAAAAGCGCTCTGCCTTTTTCAAGATCGTATTCTACGTTGAAGTCTTTTAAAACTTTGAATGCTTCGCTCGCCACTTCGGCCAATCTCGGCATATCGGGATCGCTCATCGAAACGCTTTCTTGATCTCTCAAGGTTTTGATGATTGCATCGCGATCTTCAGCAGGTTTATGTTCTGTGTTGTTTTTCATTTTTCAGAAATTATCTATTTCAGCAGCTGAAAAATTTTCAGCATAAAAAAACCTCTCCGTAATTCTATAAAATGAGCTCCGGAGAGGTTTTGTTTTAAAGTTTATTAAACTTCAATCTTATTGAAATACAGGCATTTGATTTGCATCGCCGTAATCTTTGATCTCTTCAACATTTTTCAAGGTTGTCATATCTTCTTCAGAAATCTCAAAATCTACATCTGCGTTGTTTAGCATATGCTTTGATTTTGTGGTTTTTGGCAATGGCAACACGCCTAATTGCAGGCTGTAACGAATCGCTAACTGCGCAACGCTTACGTTATACTTGTCTGCCATCTCTTTTACGGTTTCGTGATCCATCAACACACCGTGACCAAGTGGAGAATATCCTTCGGTTAAGATGTCGTTTTCCTGAGCAAACTCAATTAATTCGCTTGGTGTTTTACCAATATGAACCAATATCTGGTTTACCGCTGGTTTTACGTGACCGTTGTTTAAAATGTTTTCGATATCAGACTGCTCAAAATTTGACAATCCGATCGCTTTGATTTTTCCGGCTTCGTAAAACTCTTCTAGCGCTTTCCAGGCTTCCAGGTTTCCTTCGTCATAATTCCCGCCACGGAAATCATTCCAAGGTTGCGGACTATGAATGATCATTAGATCGATATAATCTACATCTAATTTTTTGAACGACTCATTGATCGCTTTTTTAGCGTCGTCATAAGTCTTTTCTTCAGCAGCCAATTTAGTGGTGATAAATAACTCTTTACGGTCGATTCCGCTTGCTTTTATTCCTTTACCAACACCTTCTTCATTTTGATAGGCTTGCGCAGTATCGATATGGCGATACCCTAATTTTATGGCTTCTTGTACAGCTTCACTCACATCGTCGTTATCGACCATCCAAGTTCCTAAAGCTAATTTTGGTATTGCTACTCCGTTATTTAAAGTGAATTTTTCTTCTAAAATCATAATCTTCTTTTTTGGTTAAACTTATTTCTATTTTTAGTACTGTCTATTCATCAAACGAATAACCCGGCTTTTTGTAGAGCGATTCGATATTGGGTTTGATCTCTTTATCGTAAACCGCATCTTTCCAATCTTCTTTCGGAATATCTTCGATCGCTACCGAAACCGCTTCGTCGGGATTCTCGGTATTTTCAGTAATTACTTTGGTAAACAAATCGGCTAGTTTTTGCTTGTTCTCTTCCGATTGTCCCGCTGCTATTTTTAAATGTATATGTGGCATTTTCTTTTTCTTTTCAATTTTTTTCTGCGGAAATTATTCTGCTACCAATTCAAATTTTGCTTCTTTATTTCCAGAGAATTTTAGATGTTTCACGTCTGCTTCGTCGATTTTTCCAACGCTCACCAATCCGCTGCTGTATTTAAAATCTTTGTAAAAAATCGCGATATCTCCCCAAGGTGAATAATACGTGATATCGCCTGCTGAAGGATCGTAACCCGCCGGCGCACCTTGTGTAGAAAGCTTTGGCTTTGGGTAAAAAATCTTTTCGTTACTCGCGTAATCTTCCAATTCTACCGTTAACGGCAACTGCGCAATAAGATCTTTTGCCGTGGCATTATCGTATAAAGTTGCCATCAACTCGGTATCTCCTATCGTTATTTTTAATCTCATTTTCTTACTATTTTCTTGATGATTTTGAGCCGAAACCGGACTTGTAAAAAACCCGACCAAAAGGACCAAAATCGACAAAATTCGATATGTTTTTAATTGCTGCATCACTTACCGAAAAAGAAGGGTAAAATGTTATATACTACTTGAAACAGTCAACCTAATGTTACTGCCTAAATTCTTAATTTCTGAAAGCTGATTTTTATCTTCTACTTCACCAATTTTGATTAAACCCGTGTGGGATGCCGATTGTTCTTCACCGGCATATAAAATCGTAAAGTAATTATCAGCTAAGCAAATGTCGCCATTGGTCCAGCCGTTGTGTTTATCTGCTTCGTCAAAAGCTAATGGAGCAGGAATAATTCCGCAGTAATCAAATTCGTATTGATCTAGATTTACCGTGTAAGGCAACTTTGAAAGTACATCTTTCGCTGTTGTAGAATTGTTGAATTTTGCTTTGAATTTTTTCTCTCCTACTTTAAGAATTACTTCGGTTGCTTTTTGAGGATCCTGACTCATTTTTTGTTTTGATTTCACTATTCAAAATTAACAAGAATCACTCTCTTAAGCTTAAGCTTTTCAAACTGAAAACTATGGAAATCAAACATCCCTTTAATTTAACTATTTTTAACTGATTGCTGATTTACAGTTACTTAAAACCACCTTAAGCTTAACTAAACTTTAAGAAAACCAAGGGTTTTTATAAATTTCAACACTCCCAAAGCGTTTGATTTTTATAATATTTCCTAAAACTTTTAACCTATAAAAAACAAAACCCCATTGAATACGATCAATGAGGCTTCGAAAACTAATAATCAAAATTTTTGAAGTTGTATTAGAACTCCGCTTTTACAATTATTTTACCTGAACCGTTGCTGCTTTTGCGCGATCGCTGATCATTGATCCCAAATACGGACTGCTGCTGTATTTTGCGCGATAAGCTTCGTCGATTTTCTCGTTGATCTCTTCGCCTTTGATCGGTTCAAATTCTACATCTTTTTCGATGTCTGCAGCTTTTATTTTTCCGGCTTTTTGACTTAAGGCCGATTGATACCAGCGTGAGCTTGTGCCGTTATACGCACGTACAAATAATTCACCTTCAACCTCAACAGACCAGATCCAAGTTAATGTTCCGTAGGTTTTTCCATCAGCACGAAAAGGTGCGATATGAAAATCGTTTTCTGCTGCGATTGTTTTTATTTCTTCTGTTGTTAAACTCATCGTTCTAAATTTTATAATTCTTTAATCTTTTTGGCAGGAATTCCGGCGTAAACACTATTAGGCTCAACATCTTTATTGACCAAAGCTCCGGCTGCCACTACTGAATTTTCACCAATGGTCACTCCGGGCAACACCGTCACATTTGCGCCCAGCCAGGCTCCTTTTTTAATGGTCACCTTCAGGGGAACCATCGTGTTTCGTTTCCCAATTTCTGAAGGGTGATTTTCCGAAGAAATATTCACACGCGGACCAATCATTACATTGTCTTCAATATCAATTCCGCCTAGATCCAAAAAACTACACGCGTGATTGATAAATACGTTTTTACCCAATTTGATATGCCTGCCGACATTGGTGTAAAACGGAGTGAACAACGTGGTGGTTTCGTCGACTTCGGTACCAATGATCTCACCTAAGTATTTTCGTACTCCATCTAAACCTTCAGCATTATTCAGTTTTAGGTTGAGTCCCATAGTTTCTTCAACAGCTACACGAACATCACCATAATCGGGATCTTCCATCGGAATCACTTCATTTGCCAGTAATCGCTCGAAAATATTTTTCTTCGTTGCACTCATAAATTATCGAATCTTAGTTTTTATTTAATGAGAAAGATGAAATGCCGGAATCCAAAGAATTACCGGCATTTTTAAGTCATACAATTTGGGGGTTATTTCTGGTATTGTTCGTCTGAAACTTTTTCTAACCAGTCTACCACTTTACCGTCTTTCTCTTCCTGAATCGCAATATGACTCATTGCTTTGTTAGGAGAAGCGCCGTGCCAGTGTTTTTCTTCCGGTGGAAACCAAACTACATCACCAGGACCAACTTCTTCGATAGGGCCACCTTCACGTTGTACCCAACCCGCACCAGAGGTGATGATCAAGGTTTGACCGGCAGGATGCGTATGCCACGCAGTTCTTGCCCCAGCTTCAAAAGTCACCAAAGTTCCGGCTCCTTTTGTAATATTCTCTTTTTGACCAAATAAAGGATCTAATCTTACGCTTCCGGTAAAATAGTCTTCTGGTCCTTCTACAGAATCGATGTTTTTGTTTTTCGTAATATCCATAACATTTTATTTTTTCCTTTTTCTTTTCATTTAAGCTTTTAGAAAGTAGCCGCGTCAATCACGTAACGGTATCTTGCTTCTTTGTTCACCACTTTATCCCAAGCCTCGTTGATCTCTTCTGCATTAATGATCTCTATTGAAGGTCTAATACCGTTATCTGCACAGTAATTTACAACTTCCTGAGTTTCTGGAATTCCACCAATTAGTGAAGCGTTAAAATTCACACGTGCGAATGCTAACATCAGGTTGTTCAAAGTGATTTCTGACTTTTCTGGCATCCCAACAAAAGTGAAGGTTCCACCGGGTTTTAAACACATAACATAAGGAGTCACGTTGAACTGATAGGGAATCGTAGAGATCATATAGTCAAGCGTCTTGTTGTAAGCTCCCATATTTTTGAACTCATCATCCACTACAATTACTTCTTCAACACCCCAAGATTTGATATCTTCTACTTTATCTTCTGAAGTTGTAAAGGCATACACTTTAGCTCCTTTAGAAACCGCGATCTTAACCGCCAAGTGTCCTAAACCACCAATTCCTGCAACACCTACTTTATCTCCTACTTTAAATTGCGCACGCATTAATGGAGAGTAAGTTGTAATCCCGGCACAAAGCAACGGAGCTGCTTCTTCAAAACTGATGTGATCAGGAACGCGTACTGCAAAGTGATCTCTTACCACTAATTTATTAGAGTATCCTCCCTGAGTGATTCCTGTTGGTTCTGCTTCAGAAGGCGCACCGTAGGTGAATTTAGTTTCACCGCGATCACAAAAGTGTTCTTCACCGGCGTTACAACTGTCACATTCCATACAGCTATCTACCATACAACCTACCCCTGCACGGTCTCCAACTTTAAATTTGGTTACATTCTTACCTACAGCAGCTACCACACCTACGATCTCGTGACCAGGAACTTGTGGATATTTCTGTTCTCCCCAGTGTCCTTTTTCCTGATGAATGTCTGAGTGACAAATGCTGGCATATTTGATATCGATTAAGATATCGTCATCTCCAACAGGTCTTCTTTCAAATTCCCAAGGGCTTAATTTACCTGATTCGTCGGTAGCGGCATATCCTTTGGTTTTGATAGGTCCGTTAGGAATAACATTGTTTGCTGTTTCTTCTGTGCTCATATTGTTTTGATTTGAAAAGGCTGCCCAAGAACCACTCATCATTGCGGCACTGGCTACAGCCGATTTTTGTAAAAATTTTCTTCTTGAATTATTATTTGTTTGCTCTTTCATTTGTAGACGATTAATTGAATATTTATTGAACAAAGAGATTCTTTAACCTGAAGCAAGACATAGAAATCCCTGGACCGAAAAGCAACACACTTTTCCATCTAAACAATTAAAACAGAATTTCTAAACTTGTTTTAAGATCAATCCTACGCTGCTTAGCGACCAACTCACTTAACGCCAATGTATATGAACATCAGGGTCACTAAGCAGATAAACAAAAGTTAACTGTAGGATTGTAAGAACCTTTCTTAAGCGCCGTAAACCGAATCTGTAACCGCTTCCATCCACTCTACAATACCTTTTTCGGTATTTGGGACGATGTACATTTGCTGTACGCCGGTATCTTCACTTGCTCCGTGCCAGTGTCTCGTATTTGGTGGACATTTTAGCACGTCTCCTTTTTTCATAATTTCTTTAGGCTGACCTTCAATCTGGTGGTATCCAACACCATCTGTTATGATCAAAATCTGCCCACCGGGATGCGTGTGCCAGTTGCTTCTTCCGCCCGGCTCAAAGTATACATTTCCTACTGCGGTGGTGTAGGTAGAATCTGGTGCTACCAGACCAACATTGAATGCATTACCTGTAAAATTTTTGTCTGGTCCTTTATTTCCCTTAGGAAAGATAAAATCAAGCTCGCTTTCTTCTGAAGCTGAAGTTTCTACTTGTGCCGTGTCTTCAGAAGCTACTTCTTCGGTTTCTGCGGTCGTATTTTCTTTACAGCTTCCTAACAGCAATACACTTAAAAGCGATGTTGCAAAAAGGGAATTTCTTAGATTGATCATTTTCATACTTGGTTTTTTTAGTTAGTTTTCGTTTTGGTTTGAAATCTTATACAAAGGTACTTTTGAATCTGTCATCTGAGATAACGAAAATCAAATCAAAAAGTAAGATTTTCAATCCCTCAGTCTTAAATTTACCTTATAAAAACTTAAGAAACCGTTAAGGACTTAAAAACATAACTTCTTACACATCAACCGTTTGAACCTAAAAAATAAGAAGACCTCTTAATTTACTGTTAAACAGTCCTAACCCTGATTTTTCAGGAAGTATTAGACAAGAATAACCTAACTGCAACTATTTTTCTTTGGTTTGAAAACTATAATTTTAGACACAGTCAAAAGCCCGATCAGACCATTGATTTTCTATACGAACCCGGATTTGTTCCAGTTGCTTTTTTAAAGAAATTATTAAAGTAAGTCGGGTAATCAAAACCCAATGAATAAGCGATATCATTTACACTCCAGTCCGTGTGAAGCAATAATGCCTTTGACTCATTGATGATACGCCCGTTAATATGTGAAGTGGTAGGATGGCCGGTCACTTTTTTTACGGCACGATTTAAGTAATTCACATGCACCGCCAGCGTATTTGCATAATCTTTGGCCGTACGTAATTTTAAAGGCTGATCGATTCCTTCAATCGGAAATTGGCGCTCTAAAAGCTCTAAGAATACATTGGTAAGTCTTGATAAGGCATCCTGATTCTGCTGAAAATTGCGTGAAGGTTCTAATTTTAAAGCCTCGTGAATGATCAAATTGATGTAGTTGCGCATCACATCATCTTTATTGCTGTAATCGCTCTGCTGCTCTCTGATCATATTCTCAAACATCGAGTTTAAAAACACCCGCTGTTCATCTGCAATCTGAAGCACCGGAGTGCCATCTAATTTAAACAAAGGCGACTGTTGCAACATTTCAGAACGCTCTGAAAGCGTCAAGAATTCATCAGAAAACAAACACGTATAGCCTACATATTTATTAGATAAAGTCTCCCAAGAATAAGGCACATGGGGATTGCCAAAAAACAGTACGGTCTTCCCGTCTGTTTTATAACTTTTATCAGAATAATGAATCACACTCTCCCCGGTAGTGAGACAGATCTTGTAAAAATCCTTTCGGCTATAGATTTTGGTAGAAGCACTATCGTCTTCGATTCTAAACACGTTAAAACCTTTTAGCTTTAACTCGTTATTAAACTCTGAAACCGATCTTTTTGTAATTGCGCTCATACTTCAAATTTAAGATTTTCAAATCTTACAGCCTTTGACAAAAATCAATTAAACAGGTTCTCTTTTTTTTAGAACACTGACTTAAGTCATATAAAATAGCTTATAAAAATTAAAAATTTGCAACGCAGGTTACACAACCTTCTAAAAATCAAATCGAACTTTAAACAATCATTTTAAAATTCAGTATTATGAAAGTTGAGCAGATTTATACCGGATGTCTTGCACACGCTGCCTATTATATCGAGAATAAGGGCGAAGCTGCAATTTTTGACCCTTTACGCGAAGTTGCGCCCTACATCAAGCGTGCAGAAAAAGATAACGCGCAAATCAAGTATGTTTTTGAAACGCACTTTCACGCAGATTTTGTGAGTGGTCATCTGGACCTGCATCAAAAAACCGGAGCACAAATTGTTTTTGGTCCCGGCGCCAAACCTAACTATGAAGCGATAACAGCTCAAGATGGTCAGTTTTTTTCAATTGGCGATTATCAGGTAAAAGTGATTCACACTCCTGGGCACACGATGGAAAGTACCACATACCTTCTTATTGATGAAGCCGGAAAAGAACACGGGATCATTACCGGCGATACTCTTTTTATAGGAGATGTGGGTAGACCAGATCTTGCGCAGCACGTGGTTTCAGAATTGACCGAAGAAAAGCTCGCGGGCCATTTATACGACTCTTTACGTAACAAAATTATGCCGCTTAGCGACACGCTAATCGTTTATCCTAATCACGGAGCAGGATCGGCTTGTGGTAAAAAAATGAGTAAAGAAACTACAGACACCTTAGGCAACCAGAAAAAGACAAATTATGCACTGCGTGCCGATATGTCAAAAGACGAATTTATAAAGGAATTGCTTGACGGACTTACAACACCTCCGGGATATTTTCCTAAAAATGTGCTGATGAATATTCAGGGTTACGAGAGTTTTGATAAGGTAAAACACAATGCCGAAAACCCGCTTACTCCTGATGAATTTGAAGCTGTTGCGAATGTCTCACAAGCGCTCATCTTAGACACGAGAAATGCAAATGATTTTGCCAAAGCATTTATCCCAAACAGTATCAATATTGGCCTTGATGGAAACTATGCTCCCTGGGTAGGCGAACTCATCACCAATATTGAACAGGAAATTTTATTGGTTACAGAAGAAGGCAAACAGGAAGAGGCCATCACGCGGCTGGCCCGAGTAGGTTATGATCACGTCATAGGGTATTTAAAAGGTGGTTTTACAAGCTGGAAAAATACAGAAAAAGAGATCGATTCTATAGAACGTATTTCTTGCGAAGCCTTTGAAAGAATGTATAATGAAAATCGCCTGCTCTTTATCGATGTGCGTAAAAAAAGTGAGTTTGACGCAGAACATGTAGAAGGCAGTATCAACATTCCGCTTAACCAACTCAGTGAGCGTCTGGCAGAAATACCTAAAGACCGCTCCTTCATTTTGTTTTGTGGTGGTGGCTATCGCAGTATGATTGCCGCATCTATGCTCAAACAACGCGGTTATGAAAGTTTTGCAGATGTCTTAGGTGGTTTTAAAAGTATCAAAGAAACTCAAGTCAAAATCTCTCAATACGTCTGTCCCAGCACGTTATTATAAAATCAAAAAGAGCGTCTAAAATGACGCTCTTTTCAATAAATACTAAAATAAAATCTGAATTTTGCAAAAAAGTGTATATTTTACACTTCAAATCAAAATTCAAGATGAAACGCTATATCAAACTTTTTATCCTTTGTCTCGTCCTTAGCCAATCTATTTTTTATGTGCATGGGCAAGATCTTTTTATCAATAATACCGTTAACCGTAAGTACACCAACCTCAACGGAAAATGGGAATACGTTCTTGACCCTTACAAAACAGGCGGTATGGGTGGCGCAGCCGTGTATGAAAATAAAGAAGCTACAGGAAAAACCGATCGCGTAGAATATAGTTTTGATACCGCTGAAACCTTGTATGTACCGGGAAGTTTCAACACCCAAAAACCAGAATTGAAATATTTTGAAGGTATTGTTTGGTATCGCAAAACCTTTGACAAAGCAAACATAGACGCCAACAAGCGCTATTTTATAAATGTAGGTGCTGCCAATTACAAGACCAAAGTTACCTTTAACGGGAAGGTACTGGGTGAGCACGAAGGCGGTTTCACTCCGTTCTCTTATGAGATCACCGATTTACTAAAGGAAAAAGACAATTACCTCATCATTGGTGTAAACAGCGGGAGACGCGCAGATTATATTCCGTCAGTGGTTACCGACTGGTTTAACCACGGGGGAATCACACGTGACGTCAAACTCCTAGAGACCGAGAAAACGTTTATCAACAACTTTTTTATCGCACTTGACAAAAGCAGTCTTGATAAGAAAAACAAAACGATCAAGGGTTCTGTCTTTTTTGACGGTCCTCAAATTACGCAGGAAATCAGCGTGAAAATTCCTGAGCTAAAGGTTGAAGAAACCTTCAACACAAATCAGGAAGGCCCGACAACATTTAGTTTTTCTGTAAAAAACCTCAAGTTATGGGAACCTGCTAACCCCAAATTGTATGAAGTGCACATCAGCGCAGGTTCAAGCAGCGTAAAAGATGCTGTTGGGTTTAGAACTATTGAAACCAGAGGGCGTGAAATTCTATTAAACGGGAAGCCGGTTTTCTTAAAAGGAATTTGCCTGCACGACGAGAATCCGTTCAGAAAAGATCGCGCAAACACCACTGAAGATGCAGAGCTTGTATTGAATTGGGCCCAAGAATTAGGTTGTAACTTTATTCGTTTGGCACATTATCCACATCAAGAAAAACTGGTGCGCCTGGCGGATGAAAAAGGGATTCTACTCTGGGAAGAATTACCTTTGTATTGGGGAATTCAGTGGGGAAATCTTGAAGTTTTGGAAAAAGCCAAGTCACAATATGACGAACTCATAAATCGCGATTATAATCGTGCTAGTTCGATCATTTGGTCGATTGCTAATGAGACGGCTCCCGGTAAAGACCGTAACAACTTTTTATCAAATCTTGCAGATTACATCCGCAGCAAAGACAGTACACGTTTGATTTCTGCCGCTGTAAAAAAAGACCAGGAAATAGACGGTCATCCTGATAGCGTATACACCTACAACGATCCTTTGATCGAAAAACTAGACATCATAAGCATCAATGAATATTTAGGATGGTATGGCGGCCTACCGGAAGAAAGTCGTACCAAATCGTTTACTACAGGAATGAAGAAACCTATTATCGTAAGTGAGTTTGGTGGTGGCGCTCTACAAGGCTTTCACGGCGATAAACACACCCGCTGGTCTGAAGAATTTCAAGAGAATCTTTACAAAGAAAGTCTTGCGATGTTTGACAAAATTGAAGGTCTGGCAGGGATGACCCCGTGGATTCTTGTAGATTTCATGTCTCCGCTACGTCAACTGCGTGGAGTACAGGACGGCTGGAACAGAAAAGGCCTGATTTCTGAAAAAGGTCAAAAGAAAAAAGCATTCTTTATTCTAAAGGAATATTACGACAACAAGTAATTCTTACCCGTACTTTACATCAAAGCCTGCTGCACACGTCGAACAGCAGGCTTTATATTTCACCAGAATTTCATGCTCTATAATTTTTCAAGCGTTCCATCTGCCATAGCTCTGTAATAGTTTCCGTCTGTGATAAGCAAACCTTCAGAATCATAATCTGGCCAGTTTTTGTGATAATCACTGCTATGTTTTACATCGATTCCATACACTTTGCCTTCAAAAAACTTCTTGACGCTAAAATGTAACGTATGTCCTACCACCACAGCGTTTGCCTTAAGTTTCTTCAAAGGTTTTTCAACTTCTTCCTGACTTAGATCTTCTTTAAAATAACCACGATACCAGCAAATACCGGTTTTGGATGAAATTAAAAGCTCTTTTTTATCCTCATCAACTTTTGGATAAGGCGCTTCATAATAGGTTTTCCGCATAAAAGCATTGATCTGCGGAATGCTCATATTCAAAGCGGTGATTTCAGGATGTAAACCACCGTGCACGAAAAGCGTTCCGTTGATGGATTCAATTACATTTTTACTAGACAACCATCTTCCTAGGACAGCATTTTTACTGTAAAGTTCAGACTGTGTTTTGCCAAGCATCGAAGCGACAAACGTATATTTTAAAGAAGCCGCCTGATGGTCGCCGTACATATTCTTCAATTCGTGGTTGCCTAATATAAAGTGTACGGTTCCGCCTTGCTTTTTGGCTTCCTGTTCTAATTTGAAAATCAACCAAAGCACCTGAGTTGTTGAAAATCCACGATCTACAAAATCTCCCAACAGGACAAGATGATTTTCACCAAAGATCCAATGCAGGTTTTTATCGATCACTTTGTTTTGAATTAGAAAATCTCGAAAAGTTTTAAATCCGCTTTCAATATCAGAAATCGCTAAGATCTTCTTGTTGTCCCTATAAATACTTCGTGGAGTCTCAAAGCTTGTTGGTATCGTAAAATTGAATTTCGTCTGATCTAAAGGAAAATAAACTTCCGCAGGAATAGGTTGATTTACAGAATAGTCCTTTTCATCTATTGCAAAACCATCGTCCTTGTTTCCTCTAATATACTTTAACGTAACCAAACTGTCATTCTTATAAAATACATACGGACCTTCGCCATCAAAATTGAGACTTGCGGAATCGTGACCGTAACTGACCTGAGCGCCTTCAGAAATCCCGACAGGTATTAAAATTAAGAGTAGCACTAAAATGGTAAGGCTTAAATGCTTAAAGTAGCGTAAAATTCTTGTTTTCATTGTATTTTTAATTCGTTGAACATATGCTTACCGCAAATGTGTTCTTTCGATTCTTTTTGCTGAAAAATTTGTGCTCAGCACACTCATTTTCAGTCTGAATAATTGCTAGCATTATCCAAATTGAGTTTACCCCATTCAAAACCGATTTTATAATTCTATAAAGCCTATTCATCACAAGTTTGCCCAGGCTTTACAAAATCTGAGTATTTTGCGGTATGATTTCTACGTTTTCATACAAGCGCTGGGGGATTCTTAAATTCCTGATCGGCTTATCGATTCTGATACCCTTGAGTATCGTTACATACCAAATTCTATTTCTCGGGAAGAACTCGGTAGTTTTTCTTGAAGGCTATCCTACGGCATTTAGTATTGGCGTTTTGTGCTATTATTCACTTATTCTTTTGTGGGCTGTGATTTGGCTTGTTATTCAGATGAAAGAACTCATAATTCTTAAAAATGAAAAGAAAGTCAACGAGCTTTTGCATTTACAAAATCAGGTGAATCCGCACTTCTTTTTCAATATGCTGAATAACCTCTACGGAATGGTTGGCAAGGACACAGATAAGGCAAAAGGACTTATTCTGAAATTATCAGAATTGATGCGCTATAGCATTTATGAAGGTGAAAAGCATCGGGTAAAATTGACTGAAGAACTAACCTACTTAGAAAATTTTATAGCACTCAATCAAATGCGGTATCATAAAAAAGTAGATATCCAATTTGATGTTGAGGTTAAGAATGAAAACCTGAAAGTAATGCCGTTGCTGTTTATCATTCTTGTTGAAAATGCGTTTAAACACGGCGTGGAAAAATTGCGAGAAGATGCTTTTGTGCATATAAACCTGAAAGCTTCAGACAGCATTATCGATTTTGAAATTAGCAACAATTTTGACGCAACTAAACTTGAAGAAAACCACGGAATTGGTCTTAAGAATTTAAAACGTAGATTAGAATTAGCCTATCCACAAAGGCATAAATTCAGTATCTCTAAACAAGACGCTATTTTTAAAGCCAAACTTCAATTAAACCAATGACCAAGTATCTAATCATTGACGATGAGCAAATGGCTCACCAAATCATAAAGGAGTATTGTGATCTCATTCCAGATTTGAAGCTTGCAAAACACTGCTACGACGCGCTGGAAGCTTTAGATTATCTCAGGACAAATCAAGTTGATCTCATATTTCTAGATCTAAATATGCCGAAACTTAAAGGCTTTGATTTCTTAAGAAGTTTATCTAAAAAGCCCAAGATCATCGTGACCACGGCTTATCAAGAATATGCTTTAGAAGGATACGAACTGGAAATTTCAGACTACCTTTTAAAACCTTTCAGTTTTGAACGCTTTCTGAAAGCAGTCAATAAAGCATTGGAGGTAGACGCACAGCGTTTATCAAACCGTATTACTGAAAACAAGTTACAAAAAGAAACCATTTTTGTGTATGCTGATAAGAAGCATATTCAGGTAACACTCGATGAAATTGTTTACATCGAAGCTGCCGGAAATTATGCTAAAATCATCTTTGAAAATGATCAACTACTGGTTAGATCAAAACTTTCCGACTTAATGGAAAAAGTACCTAAAGCTGATTTTATACGCATTCATAAATCCTTTATCGTCTCAAAAAAGCATATCAAGATCATTGAAGGAAACAGGGTCCAAGCTCTTGAAAAGCATCTCCCTATCGGTAATTTTTACAAAGCTCAGGTTAATAAACTTTTGAAAGAATAAGGCATTGATCAGAAACCAATCAATACCTTTTATTTTACAGACTCAAGGTATTTTCGCCAGAGGATAAATCCTGAACTTTCCCATCCCAAACAAAAGTTCCTGTGATACCTTTTGGCAAGGTAATCGTCGCTTTCAGTTTTGAACCTTTTTGGTCATAAGCTACTTTGATCATACCTGCAGGGTGTGGCATCTCCCCTCCTATTGTTTCAAAATCTTCAATATGAGGTTCAATTTTTACCTTTTCAAAATTTGGCGCAGCGCTTTCAATTCCTAAAATAATTCTGAAAAACTCAATATTTGGACTCGCTCCCCAAGCGTGACAATCAGAACGTGTAGTTTCTACCTGAGATGTTTCGCCCCAGGTGGTAAGGCCTAAATCTATGTTTTTTCTCCAGATATCTAACCAATCTAAATAATCATCTCCATAACCGGCGGCATTGAGCGCCAGGTGTAGATAATATTTAAAATAGATCGATGCCGGAGCCAAATCTTCATTTGAAAGTAATTTAGCTCCAATGGCTTGTTTTGTCGGGTCATCTACAATATCAGCGAGAATTGCTAGCGAATTGGCATGCTGCGAATACTTTTGCTTATCTGGAGTATCTGCAAATAAACCAGAAGCTTCATCCCAATATTTTGATTTTATAGTGGTTTTTAATTGCGCTGCTAGTGTTTCATAAAGCGTTACAAACTCGGGTTTACCCAATTCTTTTTCTAGCGCAATACCTGATTGTAGCGCAAGAAGCATTTGTAAATCTAATAATGCCGAAGAACCATCTTCAGCCATTGGCGCGACACCAAAGTTCCACTCAGGTACCCAATCGGTATAATTCCATCCGGGAACATTCTTCAGTGAACCATCCTTATCCAGATAGGTGATAAAGTAGTTTAAAACCTGTCTGGAACCCATCAATTTTTCAGTAATAAAGTCGGTATCTGTACCATACATCATGTAATCATACAAGATACTCACATACCAAAGCGCGTAAGTAGGAATCACTTGATCTTGTCGGTCGGGATAACGGCTTAGCGTATAGCCATTAGGTTGTCTCGAATAATCAAGCAGGTTTATGGCGTTTTTGATCAAGCGATCATCTCCACTATTATAAAAAGAAACAAAATGTTGAATTCTTGTGTCTCCTACATATTGCAGACGCTCATAATAAGGGCAATCCATATAGGTGTCCACTGCACAAAGTCGGGCGGTTCTCCAACCGATCTCCATCATCTTTTCGAGCTCTTCATCCTTAGTGTCAAGTTGTGCATTCAATTCAAAAGGATAACCTTTGAAAGTGCCATAAATATCTTCAACAACCAGCGGTTCGTCCTGCGTTTCTATAGCTAACTGAAGGTATCTATACGTTCTATAGGTAAGGGTTGTAAATTCCTGATTCATTTGACCGCCAGAAATAATACTATCCCGTCTTCCCTTAATTTCTTTTTCTTCTATACGATTTCTATTTCCCTTAACGCCATCGGCATCAAATAAACTTTCGGCATAGGTTAGGGTGATCCCGCTGTTTTTTCCTTTGCTGAAAAGCAATGTCAAGTACGCATTTGTAAGATGTTCCTGATCTAGAAGCAATGTAGCTTTTGTATTGGCAGGAATGGTAATTGCCGTTTGCTCCTGAGGAAAGGTTTTAGGAACCTGCACTCCTTCTGCCCGCCGTAGACTTTGTAAGCGTTCCTTCTTCAATTCCATATCCGGTAAAATGGATGGAACCAACTGCCAACCCGCCTGTTGTCTAAAACCGAAACCTTGAGCGGTTGCCTCAAAAACTTTTTCAGCAGTTTCCCACGTAGTATCGTCAAAGTCTATCGCTTTCCAACCGAAAACTCCCTTATTAAAATCTATAAAATCTCCGGCGCCAGCGGCATAATAGCCATCTACTTGCTGTTTTTTGGGTGTATAGCTTGTGTCTTTTAACACCTTCCAACTTTCATCTGTATTGATAACCTGAGAAGATTCTTCCATTCCCTGGATGATAAGCGCGGTTTTATAAGAAAACTGCGCCACCGGTCTCAAGTCGGCTTCATTCCACACTTGTACTGCAATGCTATTTTGACCTGATTTCAGATAAGGTGCCAGATCAAGCTTGAGATAGTTGTAATGCTTAATATCTCCCCAGTTAGGACCTGTAGAAACTAAGCTTTCATTCACAAAAAGCTTGTACCTATTATCTGCCGAAATACGAATATTGAACGTCTCGGGTACTGCTTCAAGAGCAATGCTTTTTCTAAATAAGTATTGCCCTGCAGACGCTGCATTTTCTTTATCTAATGTGATCCAGCTGGCGGTCCATTCGCTTTGCTGAGGGCGTTGCGCCATAAGCGACACCCCGAATATCAAAATTAGAATTGAAAGTATATTTTTCATAATTATGATCTTTGTTTTACAATGTTTTTTAATTGGTCTGTTTGGGTAAACGGCCAATCTCACGCCACATAGCTAATTCCTGAGCAAAGCGATTATCAATAACCTCGCAATGCTCTGCAATACGCATCATGGGCTTGTTGTTAAGATTATATTCTGGCCACTCAGGCAACGCATCGCCGTGTGGTTTTCCCGTTTTAGCAAAGCCCGTCCAGTAGGATGCCATTTTATGCGAAGCCTCAAAGCGTTCGGGACGTCCACCACCAAAGAAACTGGGCTGATCCTTTTCTCCCGCTTTTGGCGGAACCTCATTATTGAATTTAAATGAAATATCCATCGCGTGCGGTGTTCCCATCGGATAATCGGTTCCGGGGATCGTACGCTCAGATTTGTACCCGAAATTATACAAATATACCGGAGCACTTTGTTGATCTAGCTTTGCCTCTGCAATTTCTACAGACCCAAGCCCCATCATCGTAATTGAAGATACCGCTATGAATATATCTGCTGCACTCGCCTGAGGGCGAGCTTGCCGATAGGTTGATATGATTTTTTGAGTATCATTACCAAACTGCGGAGTTAAGCGCTTCTCAAGCCCTTTAAAATCAAGATTTGCAAATTCAGTATCTCTTCGTTCCCACGCAAAAAAGGTATACTCATCTTCATTCCACCCTACCATTAAAGGTTTGTCTTTTGAAATGGCTGGCGCAACAGGATCAAAAGGATGCTGAGACATCACCACACCGTCTATTACAGGTCCTACTCCACCCACCTGAGTTTTTGCTAAACTAGATGCAGTTGTTCTTTCTTGAAATGGTGGAACAAACGGAAGCTGAGACTGAACTTTCAATATTTCAGCGGCTGGTATGTCAAGTAACTTTCTCCAGTTTGATTTTGTAAGTCCAAACTGTCGGAGAATCATCTCAGTATTTTGTTCAGCCATTTCTTTGGTAAGCATTCGAACGCCCGGACCACTTTCTATAGATGCTTTATTAAAATAGGGCGCAGCAGCCGGCATCGTATAGAGACAAGAGGTTTTAGCTCCTCCACCAGATTCCCCAAAAATCATAACATTTTCAGGATCTCCACCAAAGGATTCAATATTATTGTGCACCCATTTGAGCCCTTCAGTAATATCTAAAAGTCCCATATTACCCGAACCTGCATATTCTTCCCCGCCAATAGCATCTAGGTATAAAAAACCTAGAATTCCCAGTCTGTGATTTGTCTCGACAACCACCACATCAAAATTTCTGGCTAAATTAGCTCCATCTTGTCCCGCAGAACCTCCAGAACCTATTACGAAGCCACCGCCGTGGTTGTAAAACATAACAGTTCTTTTTTTATTGTCGTTGGCCGGTGTCCACACATTAAGAAATAAGCAATCTTCATCTGGCTGAGGCTCACCTCGTCGCGGTGCTTGAATAGCTGGAGCTCCTAAGGTCAATGCGTCCCGTATTCCAGTCCACGGTTTTAACTGAGCTGGCATTTTAAATCTATTTAAGCCAGAAACTGAGCCCGCATATGGAATTCCTTTAAAGGCATTAACCCCTTGAGACCTACTTCCTCTTATACTGCCATACTGGGTTTCTGCTGTAATATATTCTTCGGGACTATTTATTAAGCCCATTCCTCGAACCCAAAAGTTTCCAGATAATAAAAAAAGGCCTGCTGTAGCAGAAGTTGTTTTTAGAAATGATCTACGCGAATGCATAACTATTAGCTTTATTTTTCAGATTGATTTGCTTCTGTTGTTTTGTCCCTTTAAAAATAAGAGTATTTAATTTTAATGAATTGCACAGATCCCTATTTATACGCTTAGTTTCACAAAAAATTAGTGACGAACTATTAAATCTGCTTTGATATTTTAGAATTTTATTTTTCAACGTATTTTGTAAAAAATGAAATTAGTTTGAAAATCTTTCCCGGCATTAAAAAACACCAGGAAAGAAAAACAAACAAACACATCTTCTTCTCTTATTAATTTACCGATACTCTAAAAATTTGGATTTAATAAAGCCTCACTCGCCGGTAATGGAAATGTTGTATATATAGAATTGAAAGCCGCCGCAGGTGGTGCAAAACCTTCAGGAAAATAGTAGTCTTGTGGATTAGCTTTTACGCGCTGGCCGAAAGCGGTCATCACCTCCTGAGCCGTACCTGTACGTACCAAATCTAACCAGCGCTTATTTTCAAAGGCTAATTCTACGCGTCGCTCGTTCATAATAGCTTCACGCATTTGGTTCTGATTAAGACCACTTACCGGGTCAAGACCTGCTCTAGCTCTTACACGATTTATATAAGGTTCTGCTTCTCCGGGTCTTCCTTGCTCATTTATAGCTTCTGCAAGAAACAACAAGGCTTCAGAAAACCTATAAACGGGCCAATTTACTCCGGTTAACTGCGGCGTTGAATGCGGTTCCCAAAATTTGTCGATATAGGGGAAATAGGTACCTTCTAAAAGAATACTGTCAATCGAAGCTGACTTACGGGTATCACCATCCTCATAACTCCCGAGAAGATCTGGTGTTGGTATATTAAAGCCTTGAGTGTTGGCTGCCTGAGAATTAGTGACCCCGGTAATTGAGGCTACCTGCTCTCCGGTTAATGGCATCGGAAGCCACTCGTACTGAAAAGAACTTGCAAAACCATCTGTCCCTTCTAAATATTGAACTTCAAAAATAGACTCAATACTATTTTGGTTAGATAAATCAAAAACAGCTGCATAACTTCCTAACAAATCATATTCATTTGAAGCATCGATGATTTTTAATAAAGTTTCTGCATCATCCCAATTTTCTTGAACCATATAGACATTAGCTAACAGCATCTGTGCCGATCCTCTCGTAGCTCTACCGGCTTCCTGATTAGATTTAACCGGTAAAAGGTTTATCGCGTCATTCACATCGGCTAAAATCTGAGTATATACCTCACCGGGTGCAGAAAGTGGCAGCGCCGCATCTTCACGACCGGTAACCGGCACTAAGTGAAGCGGTATAGCGCCATAAAATTGTACTAACTCAAAATAACTAAGCGCTCTTAAAAACAATGCTTGCCCTTTAACATTGTCTTTTACAGCAGCAGCATCAAACTCGACATCATCAATCAATGCAAGAATTTGATTGGCTCGCGAAATGATTAGATAATTGGTCACATAATTGTTTTGGATGGTAGCATTACCGTCATTCACATAAAAATCGGCCAAGCTTTCTCCATCTTGTACTGCTCGATAATTTGAGTTGTATTTATAATACGTGTTATCTGAAGTAAGTTCACCCAGACCCCAAGCCCCTTGAAAATTGACGCCATTGGGCACTTCGTGTAGCGCCCGCAATGGCGCATAGGTAGCATTGATAGCTTGTTCAAAATCACTTTGAGTGTTGAAGAAAATTTCTTTACTCAAAGAGTCTTCCGGGGGCAGTTGCAGAAAATCTTCTTCGCAGGAAATCATTATGCCTGCGAAAAGAATTAGAAATATTTTAAATATGCTTTTCATGATATATTTTTTATAATGATAGATTAAATCCTACTGTAAACGTTCTAGGTACTGGATAGGAACCCCAGTCGTAACCTAAAGACAATGCACCGGCCTGTTGCCCTTGTGTTGTGGTACTAATTTCTGGGTTTGACCCTCTATATTTAGTAAAAACAAATGCCTGTTGAACAGAGGCATATACACGTGCACGCTGTAACAATCCATCTTCTTTTACAGGAAAATTGTATCCTACTGTTATGTTTTTGACGGTGAGATGACTTCCGTCTTCAATAAATCTAGAACTGAACCAATCACGCTCCATAAAAGTTGCGCTCGTAGTTTTCCCGTAACGACCACTTCCCGGATTCTCTGGAGACCTCCAACGGTCCTGTACATCTCTGAGTACATTAAAAACACCATCAAGATTTGTAAGACCTTGATCTGTGGTAACTGCGATGTCATTACCTACTGATCCTGAAATAACCACACTTGCATCCCAATTCTTGTATTTAAAGTCATTAGTAATACCAAAAATGTAATCAGGAAACGGATTACCAATTACCGTGCGGTCATCATTTTCATTCCCGAATGTAATGACGCCGTCCCCGTTGACATCGGCAAATTTGATAGTACCTACTTCAGATTCTACCGCGCGTGGTGAGGAATCAAATTCTGCTTGATTATCATATACACCGTCGTGAATTAAACCCCAAAATTGTCCTAGAGGTTCACCTGCGCGTGTTATGCTGGTATAGTTTCCCCCTGGTGAGAAAATTCGATCTACTCCTTCTGCCAATGCCACCACTTTATTTCGGTTAAAGGCGATATTAAAGTTTGTATTCCACGTAAAATTATCATTGGCCACATTTCGACTTACGATAGCAAACTCATGACCCCAAAATTCAATTTCTCCAACGTTATCGTTAAAATTCGAAAAACCTGATTCTTGTGGTATAGCCACATTAAATAAAAGGTCTGTGGTATTTTTCTTGTAATAATCATAGATAAACTCAACTCTATTATTGAAGAATCTCAGGTCTAATCCAATGTCAAACTGTTTTGTACGTTCCCAACCTAAATTAGCATTACCTAAAGTAGTAACAGCAGCACCACTTGCTACAGTGTTCCCAAAAACAGCATTAATTGAATTATCGACCAATGCATATTGGGTATAGTTTCCTATGTTGTTATTACCGATGACACCATAACTTGCTCTTATTTTACCAAAACTTAAAAAATCTGCATTTTCTAGGAAAGATTCATCAGAAAACACCCATCCTGCAGAGACTGAAGGAAAGTTACCCCAGCGATTGTTTGAACCAAATCTAGACGAACCATCACGACGTAATGCCAATGTTACTAAGTATTTACCGTCATAGTCATAGTTCAATCTCGAGAAATAGGAAGATAAACTCCAGTGATTAATATTATTAAAAGAAGCTGTTCTATCGATATTAAGCGCCGATTGTATGGTGCGAATGCGATCGTCTGGAAAATTAGACAAATATAGCTGGGAGTTGTCTCCTTCATACTTTTGGTACGAAATTCCACCAAGTAATTCAAAGTTGTGGTTTCCAAAAGATTTATTATAAGTCGCTGTATTTTCATTCAACCAGCTTAAATATTTATTCTCACGGCGTATTGACGTAGCTATCACCGGGGGTAATGCGGTGAACGTCGTTGATGAAGTAGAAGGGCTATAGTTGAAAAAGGAAGAATTTCCAAAATCGCCATTAATAGAAGTTTTCAAAGTTAAACCTTCTATTGGACGGTATTCTAAAAACAAGTTTCCTAAAATACGAGTAGATTTTGTTTCATTGGTAATTTCTTTAGCTGCACGATACCAGTTGGGTGTTGGAAAAGCACTTACCCCTGGAATCCAAGCAGTGAGCGGAAGCGTTCCGTCTGGATTCTCAAAGGGTAATATTGGCCAGGTTTGCATTGCATTAGTAACCAAACCTCCGGGGATACCAGAATTTACATTAGTTGCATAAAATGCACCATCAGAACTTGGTAAGTTATCTATAGAGTAATTAGGAGCGACAGAAATGCCCAGATTTAAATTATCATTTAATTTAAAGGTAGAATTTGCACGAAGCGAGTATCTTTTAAAATTTGAATTAACCATCACCCCGTCCTGATTGAAGACTCCTGCAACGATCGCTACAGAGCTGCGTTCTGTACGGGAATTCCAATTGAGATTTAGACTCTGAATAGGAGCCGCCACAAACATTGCGTCATACCAGTCAAAACCTTCGCCGTATTGTTCCGGATTTTGAAATGGTTCTGGAACCGGCTGTCCTAAATCTTCAAAGGATTCTTTTCTAAATTGAGCAAACTCAGTACCGTTCATTAAATCTGGTCGTCCACGTTCGGGAACGATTTGTACTCCACCATAATAACTCAAGGATAACGATCCTCGCTCGGTTTTACCAGATTTTGTAGTTATTAAAACAACGCCATTTGCCGCGCGTGAACCATATAATGATGTTGAAGCAGCATCTTTAAGTACACTTATATTTTCAATTTCATCAGGATTAATAGAACTGATATCACCTACAATAGGAAACCCATCGACCACGTATAAAGGGTCACTTCCTGCTAAAATGGAAGCCTGACCTCTCACACGAACCTAGATTCCCTGTCCCGGTTTACCAGTGGTCTGATTGATTTGAACACCAACTAACCTCCCCTGAAGTTTTTGAGTAACCTGTGGTACCGGTATATCTGCCAATTCTTCGGTACTAATTTGCTGGACTGCACCAGTTACTTTTCTACTACTTTGAGTACCATATCCCACTACCACGACTTCATCCAGTTGTTGATTGTCAACCGCTAGGCTCAAATTGATTTGAGAACGACCATTTATAGCAACAGATTGAGTGACAAAACCTACAGAAGAAAAAATTAATACGCCATCTGCTGCCGCATCAATAGTATAATTACCATCAAAGTCGGCGATGGCTCCTGTGCTGGTCCCCTTGACCAATACATTTACTCCTGGTAATGGCTGGCCATTTTCTGCATCTGTTATCGTCCCAGTAACCGTTATGGTCTCTTGAGCCTGAACATGAAGGGAACAGAAAAACAGCAGCAAAATAAAAATTGAGCTTAGTTTTCTTTTAGTTTTCATAATTCTTGTTTAGTTAAAAATGTAAATGTTGTAAAGACCACTCCTAGAAGTAAAAGATTTAGGACTTAGTCACATAAACAATGATACTACAACGTTGTAGCTTTACTGTCCTGTTGTGTACTGCTTGATAAAACAAACTATTTTTACAATTTTTTAAATACTGAAAATCAACAATTTAAACACCAAACAAACCTATAAATAGGTATTGAAAATGATCGAATTCGAAATGAAATGTGCTTGAAAAGCGCACATAATTTTACTTGAAAAAGTCAAATGCTTCAAAAAGACAAATTAAGTGTGATAATTACATTTTATTAAAAATTCAACAACAAAACACCTTTTAAATTGAAAAATTAATAGGTTTTAGATGTAAAATCGATAAGTTGAAAATGCTTCAAATTAAAGCTAAAAGCAGTTGCTTTTCTATGGTGCGCAAATAAACTTTAAATTTCCATTTCTACCATTTCTGCTCTGGCTCCAAAGCGTATTGGCAAAATACTTGTTCCTATGCCTTTAGAAACATACATTTTGGGGTCTAAATTTTATTAGCAACCATTTAAATTAACCCATTCTTTTTACAAAATGAAATAAGCTCAACCGAATTTTTACACCTGGCTTTTTTAAGAATATTCTTGCGGTGCGTATCTACGGTATGCCTACTAATAAACAGTAAATCTGCGATTTCTTTACTATTGAGTCCTTCAGTAATTCCCTTTATCACTTCAAATTGCCGGGCTGAAAAAAAGTTTTCATATTGATGCCCTACATATCTTTTGAAAGCCGCCTGATCTAAATAGTTGGCATCAAAATTCCATTCTACGCAATTGGAGGTATCCATATAAGAAATATCGGTCAACAGCGAAAAATTGCTTACCAGATGCCCGTCTTTATCTGCTTCAAATACTTTTGACTGCCGTAGAATTTTGATATACTCCCCATTCTTTTTTCGAATTCTGTAGGTCAATGAAAGGTGTGCGTCTTGAGAAAATTTATTTTCTATGGCATAACTCACAGAGGCTTGAATGAGTCGGGATACTATAGCTTTATCTTGTGGGTGAAAAAAACTATTGACGAGTTGTGAATTGAATTCATCTTGTGAATAGCCTAAGAACTCCGACACACCTTTTTGAAAACTAATGGACTTTGTTTGGAAATTATGAATATAAAGACATTGAGATGCTGATAGCGGGTAACTTTCTAGACCATCGAGTTTTTGAGGTATGGCTTCTAAATTTTTCAGCTTTTCAGCCTGCTGATTTAAAAACGTATCCATGTCATTTTTACTCATTAAACGCGTTCAATAAATTTTAAAACAAACTTTTTGTTTTCTAGAGGTGCTTCTATGAAGCTGTAATGTCCGCAATTCGGAATTACGTCAAAAAAATCAAAAATCTCCTCCTTAACCAATTGATTTAGATATTCCCTGTTTATTGCCGCATCTTCAAGCCCCATTAAATAACCTACATAGGTTGTGTTATTCTGCTGTAATAGTTCTAGCTGATCAGAGAATTTCATAGCGCCAAATTCTTCCAGCAATCGATCACGAAAAACAGGGTCGGTTTTTAAGAAAGCCTGAGTCAAATAACTTATCGAAGATTGATCTGTTGAAAGCTGAGAAAGATATTTTTCAGCAAGAATCCTATTTTCTTGGTGACGCTCAGACAATTTAAAATCGGGCATTTTTAGATAAGGAGATAACTTACTGGAGTATGAAACAGGAAGGGATGCCATTAGCAATAAACCATCTATCTGAAGAAGGTTCATCAATTCAATAGCCAGATTTCCTCCCATAGAATGCCCAACTATCACTAGTCGGTCGTATGAAAATTGATCGATGAATTGAACCAAACACTGTACAAAATTCTCATAATTATAATCTTCAGAATCTAGCTTAGGGCTTTCTCCGTGTCCTATAAAATCAGGCGCTACCACCCTCCATCCGGCGACACCTGCTAGCAATACTGAAAAATAATTGGAGTCTACAGAATTACCGTGAAGACACACCAATAGATTTTTAGATTGGTTGGAACACGTTTGAAATTGTAATTCTAATTTATGGTTCATAGTTAGGGCTCGAAAAATTTAGTAAAAACATGGCGTTTTGTATACTAGACATTGATTTACAAAACGCTTTCGGCTTTTATCTATGTCTGTGCTATAAGTCAAAACTTCTGCTAAACCAATTAACTTCCTGTAAAATACTTATTCTGAAAATAACTTTATAGACAAAGGATTTTTTTGCTCTAAAATTCTCAATATAAGGCATTCTAAAGACCTTTTCAAACAGTCTCTGGAAAGACAGTTTGTGAGCATCCTCGCTATTTACTTTGTTTTCTTTTGAAAAATAAGTCTTTGATGAAGAATTTGGATAGGTTTAAAGGACTAAACTGCTTGTTTTAAGGTAAATCAGATTTGTCTAGTTTTAAAATAAAAAAACCTGTTAGTTAAAAACTAACAGGTTTTTGATTACCACTTTCAAGTGGTTCGTCGGGGTGGCAGGATTCGAACCTGCGACCTCCTGCTCCCAAAGCAGGCGCGATGACCGGGCTACGCTACACCCCGAGGTGTTTTCTTAAAAAAGTTGCGGAGAGACAGGGATTCGAACCCTGGCGACGGTTACCCGTCGACAGATTAGCAATCTGCTCCATTACCACTCTGGCACCTCTCCTAAGAACGTTGGCGTCTCTCTCAAAACGCGGGTGCAAATATATATCTAAGTTTTCGATCAACCAAAGCTTTTTGAAGAATTTCTATAACTTTTTTTCAATCTTTTTTTAACTCCCTGAAAACAAGAATTTCACAAAACCCTATTCAGGATATTCAATTCGCAGATGATAGATATTATTCAGCTTTGACTTCAATACTTTTTTAATAATCTGTATTTCTTTGAAGGTAATCGTCGCGTTCAAGAATTGATTTTCCTCCATTTGCTTGTTGATGATCTTTTCTACAAAAGAATCGATCAACACAGAAGTTGGTGACTTCAAACTTTTACTAGCCGCCTCTACACTATCTGCCATCATCAGGATTGCAGTCTCCTTACTAAACGGCAAGGGCCCGGGATATCTAAAGTCATCAATATTTACATCCTCATCCTGCTCCTGCGCTTTTTTGTAGAAAAAATATACCGTGCTGGTCCCATGATGTGTTCTGATGAAATCTATAACCCGATCCGGTAGATTATTCTTACGCGCAATTTCAATCCCGTTAATCACGTGATCAATGATGATACGTGCACTTTCTCGAGGTGATAAGTCTTCGTGCGTGTTGATTCCTGTCGATTGATTTTCGGTAAAATCTGTAGGATTTACCATTTTGCCAATATCGTGATACAATGCCCCTACCCGAGTCAGCATCGCATTGGCTCCAATCTCATTTGCGGCAGCTTCTGCAAGGTTTGCTACATTCAAACTATGGTGAAAAGTTCCCGGTGCTTTATTGGCTAAGTTTTTCAGCAGCTTAGAATTGGTATCGGTAAGCTCTAACAGCGAAAGATCGCTCACAAGGCCAAAGATCTTCTCATACGCATAAATAAGCGGCTGAACGAATAATGTAGCAAGACCGGTAATGATAAACAAACTAAAGGTTTCCCATTCAAGGTTGTCTACAGTCCCTTCATGAATGATATGGAACGCAAAATACCCAATGATGTATATAAAAGTGATCTGCCCTACCGAAATAAATAAATTAGCCCGCTTATACAACTCTGAAACCGTTAAAATCGTCACGATCCCGGCGATCACTTGCAAAAACATATACTCTGAAGTATTAGGCACGATAAAACCCAACAGCAGAAGCGTGATCACGTGAGTAAACAGTCCCAATCGCGAATCAAAAAACGCCTTGATCACCAGCGGAAGTATACACAAAGGAACCACATATACATAATTGGCATCATACTTTACGATCAAGGTCGTAAACAACACCATTAAAATGATATTGAAGAAAATAAAAGTGACCATTGTATTGTTCTCAAAAACCTGCTCTCTATAGGTTTTGATAAAAAGCAAAAGCATTGTAAGTGCCACTGAAACCAGCAACACATAACCAAAAACAACCCAATTGTATTTGCTGGCCGTCCAGGATTGGGATTCATATTCGGCTTGAAGCGACTTTAAAATTTGGTAAGTACTCTGCTCAACGATCTCTCCTTTTGCGACAATTCGGCTTCCTTTGTTTACCACACCTTTTGTAGGAGCGATTTTACTCAATTCTGCATTGAGCTCTTTATTGGTGAGCTTTTCATCGTAGGTTACGTTAGGTTGCACCACATCATAAAACAGCTCTTTAAAACGATTGGCGGCTTGCACATAAGGTCCGTTCACAAGACGCCTGTTGATAAGCGCGCTGATCTCATCGGTCGTATTCAGGTTTTCTATAGAAGTTTCTTCGATTTCATTACCGCGACGTAAGTAAATCTTTCTTCCTTCCTGAAAAGCCACAAGATCGCTTATGACCCCGTATTTATAAATGTCATCAAGAATTTGGAGACCAAAATTCTTGAGTTCGTCCTGCCGGTTTCTAAAGATCGAATCGGTAAAAACCGAAGCAAACTGGTTTTCATAGGCTGCCTTAGCCTCATTGGCAATATCCTGATCATAATTAAAATAAGGAATAATCGAATTCTCAACATCGGCACGCTCCTGCTCTAGCTGGTCTTCGCTTTTCAGAATCGCAAAATCTACCGGCGCATACAAATTATCATATTGCCAAGGTTTATTCTGCTGAAAATCAAACTGAAACTTCCCGCTTTTCGGAAAGAGATAAACGATAAGAATGGTACTTGCAATACATAACAACACCTTATATATTGCACCTTGATTTTTATAAAACCGGTTTAAAATACTACTCATAAAACACGTGTGAGGCTCCTAATGTCAAGGCTTAACTTCAATAAGACCAACCTGAATTTTTCAAGTTTATTCAATTCCTTGAGCATGCACTTAAAAGTAAAAGTACTAAAATTAAACGGGAAGCTTAAGGTGTTAAGTATTGACTAAAAGATAACGTTTTCGTTTGGTATTCCTTACTTTTGAGTTCTATCAAAAAACACACAAATAAGATGCAAAAAGATATAGTTATCGTTTCCGCCGTGCGTACTCCAATAGGTAGTTTTTTAGGAAGTTTATCTTCACTTACCGCTGTTGATCTGGGAGTTGCTGCGATCAAAGGAGCTTTAGATAAAATTGATTTAGACCCGACTTTAGTCAATGAAATTTTTATGGGAAATGTGGTACAAGCCGGGGTTGGTCAAGCGCCTGCGCGACAAGCAGCACTTGGTGCCGGTATTCCAAAAAATGTTCCGTGTACCACCGTAAATAAGGTTTGTGCTTCAGGAATGAAAGCGGTAATGTTTGCTGCGCAATCTATCGCTCTTGGAGATAATGAGGTCGTTGTTGCCGGCGGAATGGAAAGTATGAGCCAAATTCCACATTACGTACATATGCGTAACGGGCAAAAATTTGGTCCGACGACTTTGGTAGACGGTATGCAAAAAGACGGACTCGTCGATGCCTACGATGGTAATGCGATGGGTGTTTGTGCAGATGCTTGTGCTCAAGAATATAATTTTTCTCGTGAAGACCAAGATGCATTTGCTATTGAAAGCTATAAACGTTCAGCTGCTGCCTGGGAAAGCGGAAAGTTTACTGATGAAGTTGTTCCTGTGGAAGTGCCACAGCGTCGTGGAGAACCTGTTCTAATCAAAGAAGACGAAGAATTTAAGAATATTCGTATGGACAAGATAAGCAGCCTAAGACCGGCATTTTCAAAAGATGGTACGGTGACCGCTGCAAATGCCTCTACGATTAATGATGGTGCCGGTGCTGTCATTTTAATGACTAAAGAAAAAGCTGAAGAACTTAATCTAGAAGTTTTATGCACCATCAAAAGTTATGCTGATGCTGCTACAGATCCTGAGTGGTTCACTACCGCTCCCTCAAAAGCTTTGCCTAAAGCCTTGGCAAAAGCGGGCGTAGGTCAAGGTGAGATTGATTATTTTGAGTTTAACGAAGCCTTTTCTGTTGTTGGTTTAGCCAATATGAAGATCTTAGGTTTATCTGCAGATAAAGTAAATGTAAATGGCGGTGCCGTATCTCTTGGGCATCCTTTGGGATGTAGTGGTGTGCGTATTCTCATCACGCTCATAAACGTTTTAAAACAGAATAATGCCAAGTTGGGTGCTGCTGCGATTTGTAATGGTGGCGGTGGCGCTTCGGCAATGGTGATTTCCAGATAAAATTGTATTGAAACTGAAGTTATACACGTCTTGTTAATAATCATTTTGGTGGGAAAAAATCATTTGAATTACTTTTACAAAAATTTCAAAACCGCCTGATGAATTACGGCATTTGCCCATTAAGTATTGTACCTATGCGTTTAGAGCCTGCAGATGCGGCCGAAATGATCAACCAAGTACTTTATGGTGAGCATTTTAAAGTGCTTGAAATCCGTAAGAAATGGAGTCGCATCCGTCTTGCACATGATAAATATGAGGGGTGGATTGACAACAAGCAATATAAAGAAATTACGGTTGAAGATTATGATGCTGCCCAAGAGCGCACTCCTATTCTCGCCAGTGATCTCTTGCAGATGGCTACTTCTTCAGACGAGCACGTGCTCAGCATTCCATTAGGAGCGCAATTGGCAAATTTGTCATTAACTGGTGATCATTACGAAGGTAATTCTGTTGCAGAAAAACGAGAGAAAGCCACATTCATTAACACCGCATTACTGTATTTGAAAAGTCCGTATTTGTGGGGTGGTCGTACACCTTTCGGTTTAGATTGTAGTGGCTTTACGCAAATGGTATATAGACTTAACGGACATTCCTTATTTAGAGACGCTTCCCAGCAAGCGACTCAAGGGGAAGCTTTAAGCTTTATTGAAGAAAGTGAACCTGGCGATCTGGCCTTTTTTGATAATGACGAAGGTGCTATCGTACACGTGGGAATAATGCTTCAAGACAATTATATTATACATTGCCATGGTGAGGTGCGTATTGATCGTATAGATCACACGGGTATTTATAATGCAGAACGTCGCACACACACCCATAAACTAAGAGTTATAAAAAGAATTCTTTAATTCACGCGCTAAAGAGATTAATCCCTTTAGCGACGCCAATAAAAAAAGCGAGAAATAAATTTCTCGCTTTTTTTATTACGGTGTTCTGTAATTAATCGTTGTTCTGATACTTCGCCTTTTTAGAACCGGCATAAATATCATATTTCACTAGACGTGATTCTAACGAACCATTATAAAGCTTTATTTTTCGGCTGGTGCGTAAGCCTACGTGCTTTAAAGATTCGAGGTTTGAAGTGATGAACCAAGCTTCGGTATCTTTATAATTTTGCTTCAGCGTATCTCCTATATTTTTATAAAAAGCTTCCATTTCTACCGGAATTCTTTCGCCGTACGGCGGATTAAAAACCATATGCAAATGACGCTCGCGTTCTTTTTCAGTCTTAAAAAAGTCGGCTTGCTTTATAGAAATAAACTCGCTCAATTCGGCATTTTTAATATTCTCTTTGGCTTTATCGATTACTGAAGGATCTAGATCATAGCCTTGAATGGTAAAATGGAACTCCCGTATTTTCTTCAACGCTGCAGCTTCGATCACGTCAAAAAGATCTGGATCCCAATCGTGCCAATTTTCAAAACCAAACTGCTTTCGGTTCAAATTAGGCGGAATATTGCAGGCGATCATCGCAGCTTCAATAAGCATTGTCCCACTACCGCACATTGGGTCAAGAAAATCACTGTACCCCTTCCACCCGGCAAGCATTAAACAGCCCGCGGCCAAAACTTCATTTATAGGGGCAATATTGGTGCTTAAACGATATCCTCGCTGATGTAACGAAACGCCACTGCTATCAAGCGAAATCGTACATCTGTTGTGGCGTATATGAATGTCAATGCTCAAATCGGGGAATTTCAGATCTACATCCGGTCGATCGCCCGTAGCCTCTCTAAACTGATCTACAACCGCGTCCTTGGCTTTTTGAGCAACAAACAAAGAATGTGTAAACTGTTCACCACTTATGGTGGCATTGATAGCAAAGGTGTCATTAACACGCATATATTGGCTCCAATCGATACTCTTCACCGCAGCATAAAGTGCATTTTCATCTTTGACTACAAAAGAGCGCAGCGGCTTTAAAATTTTTATGGCAGTACGGCAGCATAAATTGGCCTTGTACATAAAACCTGTATCACCAGAAAAACCAACACTTCGTGTTCCTATTTCTATATCTCCTGCTCCTAATTCCCGTAATTCTCGTGCTAGTAAATCTTCAAAACCAAATAAGGTTTTTGCCAGCATTTTAAAGTTCCCTTCCATCGTTAAAATTTTGATTGCAAAAATAGGTTAATTTTGTCGGCTTGTTACGACTAAGAATTCCTAGCTAACGATTGTATGATTTTTATTTTACCTGTAGCCGCAGTTTTACTGGGTTTTGTTATTGCGCTACTTTTTAAACCCACTTTAGACACTTCTGTAAAATTGCTGTTGGCTTTTAGTGGAGCTTTTTTACTTTCTATTACGATTTTTGAATTTTTACCCGAGCTCTACTCTACTGGCAATGAGAATGTCGGCTTATTCATTATGGCGGGATTGCTGCTTCAAATCTTATTAGAATTTATTTCCAGAGGTGCAGAACACGGACATTTACACCTAGATAAAGCCCGAAAAAATATCCCGTGGTTATTACTCGTTAGTTTGTGTGTGCATTCAGCATTTGAAGGTTTTCCGTTGTCGCAAAATCAAGATCTTGTCTACGGAATCGTTGTGCATAAAATCCCAATTGCCATTATCATCAGCTCCTTCTTGTTGTCATCAAACATTAGCAAGCTTCAAATTGTGGCCTTTTTAAGCGTTTTTGCTTTGATGACTCCTTTAGGAAGTTATTTAGGTGCGTTAGATATTTGGTCTACAACTTTAAAAAGTAGTATAAATGCGATTGTCGTTGGCGTTTTATTACACGTATCTACCACTATACTTTTTGAATCCTCTAAAAATCACCAGTTCAATGCGACTAAATTTGGTGTTATTTTACTGGGAATAACGCTAGCCTATTTACTCTAATATGTTTAGCAGGGAAGAATCAAAAAAGATACGTGAAGATTTCTGGATTTTCTTTGGTAAACGCTATCAAAGAAAATGGCTGCTTTATGATACCAAAGTAAAAGAAATCAATTTGAAATTCAGTTTTGATAACTACAAAGCGATGGTTTCATTTGATATTGAAACCTATGATCAAGTATTCCGTGAATACTATTTTGAAAAGTTTGAAAGCTTAAAAAACTTACTTAAAGCAGAAGTTTCTGAAGATATTCTTTTTGAAAAGGAATATATACGCAGTAGCGGAAAAGTCATTTCACGTGTTTATGTTGAAAGACTAAACGTGAACATTCATAACAAAAAGCATTGGCCTGAAGTTTTTGAATTCTTCCACGACAATATGGAAAAATTTGAGCTCTTCTGGTGGGAATATCAAGACTTCATCACATCCTAGATCACATCGATCAAAATGAACAAAAAGTGACATATGCTTCCTGCAAGCACAAAAAAATGCCAAATCAAGTGATTGAAAGGTATTTTTCTGATAGCATAAAATATAATACCCACAGTGTAAAATGCACCACCTAACATCAATAAGTTTATTCCGGTATCAGTTGAGACTGCTACAAGATTATTCCAATCGAAAACGATCAACCATCCCATAAGTAGGTAAAGCAGGAGTGACAATACCTCAAACCTACCTGTAAAGAAAATCTTTAATATAGTACCTATTAAGGCTATACCCCAAACGGTCCAAAATATAATCCAGCCATTATTATCTTCAAGAGCGATTAATGCTACGGGTGTATAGGTACCTGCTATTAAAAAATAAATACTGATGTGATCTATTTTTCTAAGTATATGCCTCCAAGAAACATGACTCACAAGATGATAAAGCGTAGAGGCACTATAGAGTAACACTATAGAAAAACCGTAGAACAGAATGCTCAACGTACTATAATCTGATTTGAAGCTATCATAACTGAGTAAGACAAAAATACCACAGCAACCAAGCAAAACTCCAAGACCATGTGAAAGGGCATTCCAAAACTCTTCTTCTCTCCAATTGGTATTCATAGTTCACAAATTACAAATAGTACGAGTCTTTGTATAGACTTACGTCCAAAAAAAAAGTCTGCATCAGATATTGATGCAGACTTCTAAAACAAGGCGGCGACCTACTCTCCCAC
>NZ_JAYMEI010000013.1:0-131249 GCF_037029365.1 Leeuwenhoekiella sp. CH_XMU1409-2
GCGTTTCTTCTCAGCTCCTTCTGAGTCTTTCATAAATAAGTCGAATTTGTGTCAACTTATTTCAGGACGGGACATAAATAGAAAATTAAAAGTCCGTCGTTAGGCGGACTTTTTCTATTTTTAGCTTGTTAAATTGCTATCGATGACCAAAAGAATTAAAATAAAAAAGCCGAAAATCCCTAAGATTCCTAAAATCAAACTGGCGCATAAGAAAATACAGAATGACGTACCGGGAACACTTACCTATACTGGGAGCAAAGAGCAAAAGCACGTTACAGTTGATCTTATTGATTATTCACCATCCATTCATAAGAATGTAACGGTTGACGATGTCTCACAGGCATTTAATAAAAAACATCCTGAAGAAATATCCTGGATCAATATCAATGGATTAAGTGATATTGATCAAATTGAGCGCTTAGGAGAGCATTATAAATTGCACCCGTTGATTTTAGAAGATATCGTTGATACCAGTCAACGTCCTAAAATTGATGAATATCCAGATTATCTTTTTGTCGTTTTCAAAATGCTCTATTACAATGATGAAGGTGTGTTTATGAACGAACATATAAGTCTTGTTTTGGGTGAAAATTACCTGATCACTTTTCAGGAAGCCGATGGTGATGTTTTTGATTCGTTGCGTCAACGTATTGCCAATGCAAAAGGCCGCGTGCGCAATGCAGGAGCAGACTATTTAATGTTTGCGATAATGGATGCTGTGGTTGACCACTATTTTACGCTTATTGAAACTATGAGCGACCGTATAGAAGCACTTGAAGATATTTTATTTTCAAATACAGCAGAGCAGGATATTACACAAGATATTCAAGAATTGAAACGGGAAGTGCTAAGATTGCGTAAAGCTGTTTTTCCATTTAGGGAAGTGGTGAACCGCCTGGAGAAAATCGATAGTCAATTGATTGACGAACGTACCATAACCTACATTCGAGATTTATATGATCACGTTACCCAAGTGACCGACAGTATCGATATTTATCGAGAAATGACGTGGGGACTTATGGACATGTACATGACCACCATAAGTAATAAAATGAACGAAGTTATGAAGGTGCTTACGATTATGGCGAGTATATTTATTCCGCTAACGTTTATGGCCGGTATTTACGGGATGAATTTTGACCATATACCGGAGCTACATTTAAGGTATGGTTATTACTATTTATGGGCAGCAATGATCGCTGTGTTCTTAGGACTGCTCTATTATTTTAAGCGAAAAAAGTGGTTGTAATTTATGTTGCCTTTAGTTAAAATAAGCCAATGATATTAGGAAAAAGTATTAGAATATATTTAAAAGAAGGAAGTGTAACTGGAATTAAGTTCGCAGAACTTGTTAATCATACAATTCAATCACTTTCTTGTCCTAGAACTAAAATATCGGATTTAAACAAACATTTTTCGGTTGCAATTAATACGCAAGGTGTTTATTTCTTAATTGGTTACGAACAGGACACTATGAAACCAATGGTATATATTGGAGAAGCTGAAAATGTCTGGGATAGATTGAAAAATCATGATTTGAAAAAAGATTTTTGGAATGAAGTTATAGTTTTTACAAGTAAAGACGATAACTTAACTAAATCTCATATAAAATATCTTGAAAGTCGAATTGTAGAAATTGCTAAACAGACAGAAAGGTATAAACTTAAAAATGGAAACAGTCCTAACTTAAACCGACTACCTTTGCCAGACAGAGATGCAATGGAAGAATTTTTGGCCAATATCAAATTGTTAACAGGTACTTTAGGCCATAAATTTTTAGAAAATCCGATTTCTATTAAGAATATTCCGGAAACAACTGAAATAGTTAATGATACAGAAGAAAAAATATCCAATAAAAAAGACGAAATAGAATTAAGTTTAAATGTAAGCGGAATTATAGCTCACGCTATTCAAACAAATGAAGGTCTGGTTGTTTTGGAAAATTCAGAAGTCGCTGATAATCCTACAAAAAATTATGGATATGGTGCTTTAAGAGAATCCTTGATTGATGAGGGTTTTATTGCTAGAACCTCAAAGGGAAAATTATTTTTTTCTAAAAAGCATCTATTTTCAAGCCCTTCTGCAGCTGCAGCTGTAATACTTGGATATTCTGTTAATGGTCGTAACGTTTGGAAAAATGAAAACGGAAAATCTATTAAAGAAATTGAACAAAGTGAAGTAAAATAACTAAAGATAGATTTGTTTATATGCAATTTTGACTTTAAGTCAAATGAATATAAACTCTTGAGCATAGGAGTTTAATATTTTAACTGTAATAGTTTGAAGTAGCTTTTGACTAAATTTATTTCAAAATCCTTTGCTTAGAACATCGCTTGCTGAAAAAGTAGAGGTAAAATGCTATAAATATAACGATCAAAGGCATTATTAGACCTTGTACAGTGCCGTAGACTTCTAGCGCATTGGTCGCAAAAAAGGAATATCCCATCTGAATAAGCACACCAACTAATGAGATCAAGAATAAGGATACGGCGAGGCTTTTCCGAAGCAAAAGAAACACACTCCCTAGAAGTCCGGTTAATGTTGCAATAGCAAAAATACCCGTGAGCCATTGAGGGGTGCTTTCAATAAGCGCAACTTGCTCTGGTGGCAATTCTGAAAGCGCATCGCCACTTACGAAGGTTTGTCCTAAGAATGCAAAAACGCCCATTAAATTCCATAAAAGGCCTAGCGTTGTAATAATCCAATACGTGCGGTTCGGTTTAACTGTGGTCATAATTGGTTATTTTTAAAGAAGAATATCGAATTGCAAAAATTCTAGATTCTAATAAAAATAATCAAATTTTTTAAGTTTTATAAAGATTAATATCAGGCCGTTGACTCATTGGCCTAAATTAAATTTCTCATGTCTGTAACCTTGCCTAAGGCCTATTTTCAGTTTTTAAAAGAACTCAAAGCAAACAACCATAAAGATTGGATGGATGCTCATAAAGCCGAGTATAAACGTTTAGAAAAAGAGTTTAAACACTTTTGTGAAGACACCAAAAATCAATTAAACGGTTTTGATGATATTGAGCGTGTTAAAGTGTTTAGAATCAATAGAGACATACGTTTTAGTAAAAATAAAATGCCGTATAAAACAAATCGTGGAGCTATTTTTTCACGATCAGGAGTGCATCGGCGAGGGAGTTTTTACTTCCAGATGGCACCCGGCGCCAGTTTTGCAGGAGGCGGATTTTTCAAACCCGAACCGGCAGATCTGTTGCGCATTAGAAAAGAAATTGAACTGGATGCCGATCCCATTCGTAACATTTTAAAACAACCCGATTTCAAAAGGGTTTATGGGGGCTTCAATACCGAAAGTCAGGTGAAGACCGCTCCTAAAGGTTTTAGCAAAGAAGATCCCAATATAGACCTTATTCGGAATAAGAATTTCTATGTAACGCATCAGTATACCGATGCTGAAGTACTGGCTGAAGATTTTCAGGAGCAACTATTAGCACACTTCAAGCTTTTAATGCCTTTTTTTGATCATATGAGCGAAATTTTAACCACAGATTTGAACGGTGAGTCTATAATCTAATTTTCAGTAGTTTAGCGCGATTCTAAAGATTCTTCAAAACTTTGTTAATTAAATTGAGTTTTTCGGCTTTAAAAAACCTCTGCGAAATACTATATTAGCAGACATCCCTTTCTTTTATGGCAGAACAAACAAAATACACCGAGGACAATATTAGATCCCTTGACTGGAAGGAGCATATACGTATGCGTCCTGGAATGTACATTGGTAAACTGGGAGACGGCTCGAGTGCAGACGATGGTATTTATATTCTTTTAAAAGAGGTGCTTGACAACTCCATCGATGAGTTTGTGATGGGCGCCGGTAAAACCATTGAAGTCAGCATTCAGGGAACCCGAGTGATCGTACGTGATTACGGTCGTGGTATACCATTGGGTAAAGTGGTTGATGTGGTTTCTAAAATGAATACCGGTGGTAAGTATGATTCCCGAGCGTTTAAAAAATCAGTTGGACTCAACGGTGTAGGTACCAAAGCGGTAAATGCGCTTTCAGAATACTTTAGAGTTGAATCTACGCGAGATAACAAATCGGCTTCGGCTGAGTTTGAACGCGGGACTCTAAAAGATGAAGAGTTTCTCGACGAAACTTCGCGACGCAAGGGTACCAAAATTACGTTTGTTCCTGATGATACCATTTTCAAAAACTACAAGTTCAGAAATGAGTATGTCTCGCGAATGCTTAAAAACTACGTCTATCTCAATCCGGGATTGACCATTGTTTTTAATGGTGAAAAATTCTATTCTGAAAACGGACTGAAAGATTTGCTGGGTGATCGTATTGCCGAAAATGACATTCTGTATCCTATAATTCATTTGCGGGGAGATGATATTGAAGTTGCGCTTACCCACAGTCGCACGCAGTATTCTGAAGAGTATCATTCATTTGTTAATGGTCAGAACACGACGCAAGGAGGGACGCATCAGGCCGCTTTTAGAGAAGCCGTTGTGCGTACGATCAGAGAGTTTTACAATAAAAATTATGATGCTTCAGATATACGTAAATCTATCGTTTCTGCAATAAGCATCAAGGTAATGGAGCCGGTTTTTGAGTCGCAGACCAAAACAAAACTCGGTTCTACAGATATGGGCGGGGAATTACCTACGGTGCGAACCTATGTAAATGATTTCCTCAAAACAAAGCTTGATAATTATTTACATAAGAATCCTGAGACTGCAGAAAAGCTTCAGCGTAAAATTTTGCAGGCAGAGCGGGAGCGTACCGAGTTAAGCGGAATTAGAAAACTGGCTAAGGAGCGCGCAAAAAAAGCGAGTTTACATAATAAAAAGCTCAGAGATTGTCGAGTGCATCTTACTGACAGTAAGAAGGAACGTAATCTAGAGAGCACCCTTTTTATAACCGAGGGGGATTCTGCTTCGGGCTCGATCACAAAATCGCGGGATGTAAATACACAAGCTGTTTTTAGTTTACGTGGTAAACCGCTTAATTCTTACAATATGAGTAAGAAGATCGTATATGAGAATGAAGAATTCAACCTCTTGCAATCTGCTTTGAATATTGAAGAGTCGATGGAAGATTTGCGATATAACAATATTGTGATCGCAACAGATGCCGATGTCGACGGGATGCACATTCGCTTATTACTTATAACGTTCTTTCTTCAATTTTTCCCGGAGCTTATCAAGGAGGGGCATTTGTTCATTCTCGAGACGCCACTTTTTAGAGTGCGTAATAAAAAGAAAACTATTTATTGTTACAGCGAGCAGGAGCGAAGAGATGCGATTGAAGAATTGAGTGGTAAACCTGAAATTACTCGATTTAAAGGTCTTGGTGAAATTTCTCCGGATGAGTTTAAACACTTTATTGGAGAAAATATTCGTTTGGCGCCAATTATGTTAGATGAAGCGATGTCTATTGAAGAAATTTTACAATTCTATATGGGTAAAAACACTCCAGACCGTCAAAAGTTTATCATCAACAACCTTAAAGTTGAATTAGATCCTGTTTTAGAAAATTAAAATTAGAAAACTCCCTATTTATCTTTTGAGATAAAGCACTATGAGCGAAAACTACGAAGATCCAAATTTAGACCAACCAGAAGACGAGAATTCCGGCGAAACCATCACCCGTGTAACGGGGATGTTTAAAGATTGGTTTCTTGATTATGCATCCTATGTTATTTTAGAGCGTGCGGTACCTGCAATCGAAGATGGTTTCAAACCTGTACAACGCCGAATCATGCACTCGATGAAAGATCTTGATGATGGGCGTTATAATAAAGTAGCCAATATCGTGGGACATACGATGCAGTACCATCCGCACGGTGATGCAAGTATTGCAGATGCGATGGTACAAATGGGCCAAAAAGACCTTTTGATCGATACACAAGGAAACTGGGGAAATACGCTTACCGGTGATAGTGCTGCTGCTTCGCGATATATCGAAGCGAGACTTTCAAAATTTGCATTGGAAGTTTTGTTTAGTCCGAAAATTACAGATTGGCAAGCTTCTTACGACGGTCGTAGAAAAGAACCTATAAATCTTCCGGTGAAATTTCCGCTGTTGCTGGCTCAAGGTGCTGAAGGTATCGCGGTAGGTTTGAGCACAAAAGTGCTTCCGCATAATTTTGTTGAATTGATCGATGCTTCAGTTAAACATTTAGAAGGAAAGAAATTTAAAATTTTACCTGATTTTCCTTCCGCAGGAGAGGCCGATTTTAGTGATTATAAAGATGGTAAACGTGGTGGTCGTATACGTGTTAGAGCTAAAATAAGTCAGCTCGACAAGAACACTTTGGTAATTACCGAAATACCTTTTACCACCACAACTACATCGCTGATTGATAATATATTAAAAGCAAATGATAAAGGAAAGCTTAAAATAAAACGTATTGAGGATAACACCTCTTCTCAGGTGGAAATCTTGGTGCATTTACCGGCTGGTCTTTCTCCCGACAAAACCATTGGAGCGCTTTATGCTTTTACCAATTGCGAGGTTTCGATTTCACCACTAGGATGTGTTATTGAGGACAACAAACCTCTGTTTGTTGGGGTTAGTGAAATGCTTAGGATCTCTACAGATCGTACTAAAGATTTATTGCGTCAGGAATTAGAAATTCAACTTGAAGAGCTTGAAAATCAATGGCATTATGCATCGCTCGAGCGCATCTTTATCGAGAACAGGATCTATCGTGATATCGAAGAAGAAACGACCTGGGATGGCGTGCTTCACGCCATAAATGAAGGGCTTAAGCCACACATCGGTCATTTAAAACGTCCCGTTGTTGAAGAAGATTTGGTTCGCCTTACTGAAATTAGGATTAAACGTATTTCAAAGTTTGATATCGATAAGGCACAACAACGCATTGAAGCTTTAGAAGATCAAATCGCAGAGGTAAAGCATCATCTGGAGCACCTCACCGATTATGCAATCGCCTATTTCAAAAGACTTAAAAAGGAATTTGGTGCCGGCCGCGAACGTAAAACCGAAATAAAACTTTTTGATGATATCGAAGCTTCTAAGGTGGTGATTCGTAACACGAAGCTGTATGTAAATCGCAAAGAAGGTTTTGTAGGTACGTCTCTTAAAAAAGATGAGTACGTGACAGACTGTGCTGATATTGATGATATTATCGTATTTACCAAAGAAGGTGTTATGATGGTGACTAAAGTAGACACCAAGACCTTTGTAGGTAAAGACATTATACACGTAGCCGTATTTAAAAAGAAAGACAAGCGTACAATTTATAATATGCTGTATCGGGACGGTAAAGGCGGTGCCACTTATGTTAAACGCTTTAATGTAACGAGTGTAACGCGTGACCGTGAATACGATATGACCAAAGGTAAAAAAGGCTCTCAAGTATTGTATTTCTCAGCAAATCCTAACGGCGAGGCCGAAGTTGTATCGGTTTATTTAAGAGCTGTGGGGAATATCAAAAAACTCAAATTTGATCTTGATTTTTCTGACATTCTAATTAAAGGAAGAAATGCTAACGGAAATCTTGCTACGAAGCATTCGGTACGCACGATAGAATTAAAAGAAAAGGGAGTTTCAACACTAAAGCCGCGCAAAATATGGTTCGATGATACCGTTCAGCGCCTTAATGTTGACGGAAGAGGAGAGTTGTTGGGAGAATTTAAAGGAGAAGATCGTTTATTGATCATTACTCAAGACGGTGTTGTAAAAACCATAACACCAGAACTCACCACAAGGTTTGATACCAAGATGATCGTGCTTGAAAAATGGATCCCCAACAAACCCATCTCTGCAATTTATTGGGACGGAAACCGGGAGCGCTATTATGTAAAACGCTTTTTGATCGAGAACCCTGAAAAGGAAGAGGTTTTTGTTTCAGATCATGCAGATACTCAATTAGAGATCGTGTCTACAGACTATAGGCCGGTAGTCGAAATGGTATTTTACAAAGAGCGAAACAAAGATCAAAAACCTAATGAAAGTGTTGATATAGAGGAATTTATAGCAATTAAAGGAATCAATGCTTTAGGTAATCAATTTTATACTGAAAAATTAAAACAAATCAATCTTCTTGATCCTTTGCCTTATGAAGAGGAACCAGAAGAAGAGCCAGAACAAGAAGTGATCGAGTCAGATAGCGAATCAGAAGATACGCCTGAAGAGGAAGATGATGCAAAAGGGGATGGCACTCAAGGATCACTTTTTTAAGGTATGGGTTTAATTCAAGAATTTAAAAACTTTGCCGTCAAGGGCAATATGGTAGACATCGCTATAGGTGTTATTATTGGGGCTGCTTTTCAAAATGTCATTGATGTTATCGTGAAAAAAGTCATGATGCCGCCATTATCACTTTTGACTGACGGTGTGCAGATGGCAAATAAAAAAATCATTCTAAAAAATGCGTATACAGCACAAGATGGTACCGAAGTAGCGGAAATAGCTATTGGGTATGGTGAATTAATAGAAGTTCTTATTGACTTTTTTATTATCGCTATTGTTGTTTTTATAGTGGTCAAACTCATGAACAGTTTGAAGAAGCAGAGTGAAGATGAAAAAAATCCTGCTGTTGAAACCCCAAAGAATATAGCGCTATTGGCTAAAATGAATGAATTACTTGAAGAACAAAACAACTTGTTAAAATCTAATAACCTTAATAAAAAGTAAGTTTTTACTTACTTTAATTCTTTTTAATATTTTTTTAAGCTTTTTATCGATTAAATCGCGATATTGAATACTTTGCGTAATTTAAATTCACTATTTTTAATACTCTTTATTGTAGTGACGACGAAGTAAATGGCTAAAAAAGTACCTTCTAAAGATTATTTGATTTCCCTATTGTGGTTTTTGATACCAGCTTTGGTGTGTATTTATGTGTATCATAATTTTAAATCAACACTTCCGCAGCGCCTTTCAGATCAAGTTCAGCTTACCGGGAGTCTTGCTACTCAGGATTTTAAACGCACCGTGCGAAGCAATGTTCAAGGTATTCAAAATCTTGCCGAACGTATTGAAGAAACCAATGGAGAGTATTATGAATTTTGGATTCAAGATGCTAAACGTTTACTTAAGCAAAATGAGTCTCTCGACTTTGTAGAACTTATAAATCCTAAAGGGATTGTTGAAGATATTTTCCCGAGAAGACCTAATGTACCAGCTATTGGTCTCGATATTTCAAAATTAGCGTATCGTTATGAAGACTGGCAAAGCAAATCTAGTCAAGGTGTTACCAATATCACACAATGGGTACAATTGTCTCAAGGTGGAAATTCTTTTTTGGTAGATGTTCCCGTATATATTGATGACGAATTTAAAGGCACGGTAACCGGTGGAATGAACTTCAACGATGAATTTGATCGATTAAGTTACTACTTGAAAGATTTTGCAATTCAAATAAAGGACGAGGAAGGAACTCGTTTTTACAATTACAACAATTACGATCAAGCGCAAACAGACCCTTTTTACGTCTTTGAAACCGCTATGATTATGGATTCTGATATGAATGAATCCTGGAATTTTCAGCTAACCTTTGCTAATCCAGATTTTTTGGCAGAAAATATGCGTCTTGCCGATTATGCGCTTGGAGTAGGTTTGATTCTTTCACTAGCGATCGGTTTACTTTCATTTTTTAACAGAAATGCTCAAAATGCAGCCAGTCGTACGTTGCGTATGAATAAAAAACTGAAGGAACTCAACCTGAGTTTAGAAGAACAAACGCTTAAAGCCAATCAAGCATCTATCGCAAAAACCGAATTCCTATCAAATATGAGTCATGAGATCAGGACTCCGCTTAATGCGATTGTGGGAATCAGCGATTTAATAGGCTCCGGAAATAATAAATTTGAAGAAGAGCATTACCTATCTTTGTTGAAACAATCTTCAAAAACCTTATTGAATCTTATCAATGACATTTTACGTTTAGATAAGATGGAATCCGGCTTTTCTGAAGTAGCACATATTGAATTTTGCCCCCTGAATATTATTGAAAACCTACGCCAATTTAATTTGCAACCAGTCAAGAGCAAAGATCTTGATTTAGAAGTTGTGGTTGACACCAAAACAAAGAGTTATGTGTTAGGCGACCGGGCCAAATTTGAACAAATACTCAATAATATTGTAAGCAACGCGATCAAGTTTACCCAAAAAGGAAAGATCGCGATACATTATTCAGAACGTCAAGAGAACAATAAAGTCGCTGTAGAAATTCGTGTAACTGATACCGGTATCGGTATTCCAGAGGATAAAATAAATGACATTTTTGATCGTTTTATTCAGCTGGATACCGGAATGCGTAAAAAGCATAGTGGTGGAGGAATAGGCTTGTCGATCGTAAAACATTTGGTAGAATTATTAGGGGGAACGATTTCGGTAAAAAGTAAAGTAGGTGAAGGGTCTGAGTTTAAAATAAACTTGGATTTTGATCTGCTTAGCAAAAAGAAAATTGATCAAGATCAATTAACAGCAGTTGATATTCCTGAGTTAAATATTCTCGCTGTTGATGATAACAAACTTAATGTTATTGTGTTATCGCAATTGCTCAAGAAAATTGGCCTAGAGACTGATATAGCTTACAACGGGGAAGAGGCTGTGGACAAGGCTCATCAGAAAAAGTATGATCTTATCTTTATGGATGTTCATATGCCGGATATTGATGGTTATGAAGCGACGCGACGAATTAAACAGTTGTACAAGGATACTATTATATTAGGCCTTTCTGCAGACTCTACAATTAGCGCTGTAGATTCCGGTTTAAAGTGTGGGATGAGTGATTATCTGACCAAACCAATAGATAAGAACAAGCTCACTACGGTTCTCAATGATCATTTTGGTTCTAAGACCAAAGATGTTATTTAATGGGTAAATCGATCAAAACTTGAGTTCCGGCAGGATACTCTTGCTCATCATACAAATCGATAAAGCGAAGCGCATAGGTGTTTCTTAAATTTTTAGAGAAATTTTGTAACCGCCTTAATGTTAGGTTTATTCCTATTGATTTCTTTTGCGTATTTACCTTTTCACTGGCGACTTCCATAGTTTTCTTTCTGCCAATACCATTATCTGTAATAGTGATGGTAACAAATTCATCATTTTTCAAAGCAACGTCTAAGGTCAAGAGTTTTTCACCCTCTTTGGGTTGTAAGCCGTGCCATAGCGCATTTTCTATAAAAGGCTGTAAAATCAAAGAGGGTATTTTTATCGCTTTCAAATCAACACGTTCGTCTATATGTACAGCATACTGGATCTCGTTGCAAAATCGAATATTCTCAATATTTACATAAAGCTGCATCGTGTCTAGCTCTTCCTGAAGCGTAATTTCCTTTTCTAACGAACTCGTAAGGATAGAGCGTATCAGTTTTGCAAACTGATTTAAATAGCGCATAGCGTCTTCTACATTGCTATTTTGAAGATAGATCCGTATAGACAAGAGCGCATTAAATATAAAATGAGGATTCATCTGTGAGCGCATCAGCTTCTGCTCGGCATTGAGGCGTTGCTTTGCGTTTTTTAAGCGCATCTGACGGTATAAGATAAAAAGAATGATAAGTAAGAGAAGCGATAGTAATAGAATGAAAATATTATTCTTTTTGCTCTGAGAAAGCTCTATCTGAGCGATTTGATTGTTTCGCTTCAGTAATTCTATGGTATTCTTCTTTTGCTCCGAATCGTATTTATAAATCAGGTTGGTTACATATTTCTGGTTGGCCTGATTTAAGTATTCTTCCTGAACTTCTTGAGAAGAGCGCTGGTAAGCCAATGCTTCCTGGTAGTTGCCTTGTTGTTCTTTAAGTTGCGACAGGTGCATATAAGCCATACTTAAAAATTGCTTATGATCATTTTCGTCAGCTATATCTTTGCCTTTCATCAGGTATTCTTCCCCAAGTTGATGATTTCCTAATTCGCTATAAGCCCATCCTAGATTTATGTAGGTAAGCGCGATATAAAATTTATCACCTATCTTTTCAGCTTTGGGAAGCACTTCATTTATGAGTGACAAAGCCTTAGAAGATTTCCCCTGTTTTAAATAAACCTGACCTATACTATTGTTGCAAATAACCCTACCTAAATCATTGTTAATCTTATTGTTGTACTCTAATGACTTTTTGTAATTCTCCAGTGCTTTGTCATATTGTTTTCGCTCTTCGTAAGTGATTCCTAAATTCCCATAATTTATCGCCAGCCCTAGATCGCTGGTTAAATTGGCTTCACTATTGATCGCCATTTTAAAGAATTTTTCAGCGTCATCATAATCTCGAAGTAACAAATAAATGTTGCCTATACTGTTTTGAGAAATTGCTATTCCTTTTAAAAGCGCTCTTGATTTTTTAGACTGACTTTCAGCCAGAGCAAGTGCAGCATTGTGTTTGTCTAAAGCCGAACTTACCGCATCAATGCGACGGTAAACGACTCCGGTCATATTTAAAACCGAAACTTTAAGTTCTACATCATTGAGTTCGTTTGCTAGTTTTAGCGCTTTATCGTGATGCTCTAGAGCTTCCTCATAATACGAATGATCTCTTAGATAAATTCCTAATAAATTTTCGCCAAAGGCATTTCCGTAGGTATAACCGGCATTCTTTGACTTTTCAATAAAAGAGGCTATTGCCAATGAATCCCGTTTAAAAGCAGACGTATATTTTTGAAGGGAATCAAAGGAAGCATGTCGCTGTTCTATACTTGTGTTTATAGCATTTTCAATACTGTCCTGTCCTGAAACGGAGGCGCTGTAAACGATAAATAAGCATAAAAAAACGCGGAGCTGTAAAGACACTTTAAATAATTTGTTTGAGAGGATGTGGTAAATTAAAATACAACATAGACAAGGATTCTAAGTCATTTTACAAAATCTATAAATTATCTAAATATAATTATTTTACTGCAGTTGCGAAGAAACAACATCAGGGGAAAATCACCTAAAATTCATCTGGAGAACGTGGGGCGTCTGCAATTTTTGTCACCGTCCCTTTTTGTTTTTTAGAGTCACCCACCAAAGCGTACTCAAACGTATAAGTGTTGTCTTGTGTGGTGAGTATTTTAAAATGAATCGCTTTACGATCCATCATACTTTGTGGATTAATTTTATTTGCGATGTATTCACAATCATTGATCCAGCGTATCGCAGAAGAGTCAGCTTTACCTTGATAATAATCGATTTCAAGGGTGTCATTACGCGTAAAGGTTGTCTTAACCATCTCACCCTCAAGATAGGTTTCAAACTCAAAAGTTCCATTTTTAAAATCGGTACACTTACGTTCCGGATTATAACATGAGTTTAAAAATAGCAGGAGGAGAAGTGCGATTAGCGAATACCGCATGGGAGTTCATATTTTGATTATATAACTCCAAATTTATAGAAGAAATATCAATCAGAATCTATTAGGGATTAAAACTTTTAAAAGTGCCGTCATTATAAAAAATGACAATACGTTCTATTTCTTTTTTATCTGAATTTATTGCAAGAGGCTCTTGCATGCTCTCTCTAGAAGAATCCAAATTTTCTTGTGCCGGTGTTGAAGACGTATCAAAATCTGCCGCCAACTGACTCGATGCAGGTTTATAATTAGGGGTAGGCCTGGCTTTTTTAGGAAAGCTTCCTTTGCCATTAAGTAACCAATACAATTCCACCTCAGGAAAAGCTTCGATAATTTTCATTACAAATTCAAGACTTGGTTTATTTCTGCCAGAGATAATATGAGAGATCGAAGAACGTCCTACATCTATAGCGTCAGCAAAAGAAGTAGCATTTAAGTCATACTCATCCATAACTTTCTGCAGCCTTTTGGCAAATAATTCGCTGTTTACCATTGTAACATTACATTTGAAATTCAACCTTTACAAATGTAACATAATTCTTCAAATAACTTGTTTTACATTTGTAAACAGTGTGCATGAGGCTTAATGTTCCTATACAAGTAACCACACATAATAATCTGTAAATAAAATAATTAAACCTTAATAGCTGTTTGATTGGAAACTTTCCAGAACCACCTGTTTAACCTGCTAACACATGTTTACATAAGTAATTATTGAACCTTATTTAGCTTGTATACAATTGTAAATTACGGAATGTTTACATTTGTAACTTAATATTATTTGATGAATTATACTTCGTTACTCGAATGGCATACTGCGCATAAAGAACAAGCGCTTTATGGACGATACCTTACTATAAATAAACTAGAACCTATATTAGATTGTTTACCGGATCTTTTTGTTAAAGAAAGACTTGGTTATTCGGTACAAAACAGACCTATTTATAAAGTTACTTTTGGCACCGGTGCGATTAAAATATTAGGCTGGTCACAAATGCACGGGAATGAGAGCACTACTACTAAAGCCTTATTCGATCTTTTTAAATGGTTTGAAGCCATTAAAGACACTGAAACAGGTGAAGAATTATTGAGTACGTACAGTTTTACGTTTATTCCAATGTTAAACCCTGATGGAGCTGAAGCCTATACACGCGTTAATGCCAATCAAGTTGATTTAAATAGGGATGCACAAGAACTTACGCAGCCAGAGAGCCTGATTTTGAAACAGGTTTATACCTCTCTCGATCCTGATTATTGTCTTAATCTACATGGACAGCGTACCATCTTTGGTGTAGGCGAACCTGCTCAAAGTGCTGTTGCTTCTTTCTTATCACCATCTCAGGATGCTTTGCGCACAGTTACACAGTCTAGAAAAGAGGGAATGGCTATTATTGCTGAGCTCAATGAGATGTTGCAGGAATTTATTCCGGGACAAGTAGGACGTTATGACGATGGATTTAATATAAATTGTGTAGGCGACACGCTCCAGCAGCTCAATATTCCCACAATTCTTTTTGAAGCGGGACATTTTCCAAATGATTATGCCCGTGAAAAGACTCGAGGCTTTATGTTTTTATCATTAATACGCGTTTTTGAGTCTATTTTATTGCTTAAATCTGAAGAAAATGTGTCTTCAAATCCATATTTCGCTATTCCGGAGAACAAAAAATGCTTTTTTGACTGTATAATTCGTAATATTAATTTACCGGAATACGGAGTAACTGATATGGCGATTCAGTATCAGGAAACTTTAAGAGACGGAATTTTATATTTTGTACCTAAGATAGCGCAAATCGCTGATTTAGATAGCTTTGTTGGACATAGCGAAATTGATTTTGCTCAAGAAAAAATAGAATTCCCTGAAAATTTCACATTAGATGTTGGTCAAAATCTTGAGAATCTTCAAGTAAATAGTAATTTACCTACAACGTTTTCGGTAAAAAGCAACAATTTATTATGAATTATTCAGTGATTTTGTATTATTTTTGATTTATATATAATTTAATCACTTAATAATGGCAAAATTCAAATTAGACGAGGTTGATCATCAAATCCTAGATATGCTGATTGAAAATACCCGAACTCCTTTTACCGATATAGCAAAGAAATTGCTTATTTCTGCAGGTACGGTTCACGTACGTGTTAAGAAAATGGAAGAAGCTGGTATTATTGTGGGGTCGTCATTAACTTTGGACTACGCAAAACTTGGCTATTCTTTTATAGCTTATGTAGGTATATATATAAATAAGACAAGTCAAACCACATTTGTCTTGGAGCGTATTAACCAAATTCCTTATGTTACGGTTGCACATGTTACTACCGGAAAATTCAATATTTTCTGCAAAGTGCGTGCTAAGAATACAGAACACGCTAAAAATATTATTTTTATGTTAGATGATATTGAAGGGGTGTACCGTACTGAAACAATGATTTCTCTTGATGAGAGCATTAACGATAAGAAACGTTTAATGCATAGCATTTTTCAAGACCTGTAAAGTAAACCAAAGAATATTTCTATAAATATACCCTTTGGCTTTGTTGACAAAGGGTTTTTTTTATTCAAAAACCAGACTATTTATGTCCAGACAACCAAAATTAGAACGCTTTAATAACCTGGTAAAATCAAAATATCAGGTATATAATAGCTTGTTTATGACTTTACCTTTTCAAGGTATTACAGATACTGGGGTTTTGCTGCCCTTGTTTGATCGTATTTGTACGCGAGGTTATGACAAGCATTATAACCCAGAAAAAATCGTCAATTATTTCTTTGATAAGTATCAAAGAGACGTTTCTGAAGAAGAACGTTATGACTTACTATTTCGATTTATTCAATATATAGAACGTCAGGTAGTGCTTTTTGATGCTATTGAAGATGCAGCCTATCGTACCGTTAATAATATGGACGGTCGTGGAACGCTGAGAAACATCAAAGAAGAAGCAGAAGCACAATCTAAAACCGGCGAATTAAAAGAATATCTACAAGATTTTAAGATCAGACCGGTTTTAACCGCACACCCAACGCAGTTTTATCCCGGTGCTGTATTAGGTATCATTAATGATCTAAGCGCTGCGATAAATGAAAACAACGTTGAGATGATTAAGAAATTATTATCTCAATTAGGTAAGACACCATTCTTTAAGAAAGAGAAGCCAACACCTTATGATGAGGCGGTGAGCTTAATATGGTACTTAGAAAATGTATTTTATAAAGCCTCTAGCCACATTTATAATTATTTACGTCAAAACGTATTCAAAGGAGAATTCTTTGATAATGAAGTTATTGATTTAGGATTCTGGCCGGGAGGTGACCGTGACGGTAACCCGTTTGTTACTACTGAAATTACGCTGAAGGTTGCTTCTCGTTTGCGTAATACTATTATTAAAAATTACTACCGTGACATTCGCAGTTTAAGACGTCGCATCACCTTCGTAGGTACTGAAGAAGCTCTTGCAGATCTTGAAAAACGACTTTATGATAGCATCTTTTTACCGGGAGATGAAGTTACCGTATCTCTTGAAGAGTTAGAAACTACTTTATTGCGCATACGTAAAATAGTGGTGGAGCGTCATGAAAGTTTATTCTTAGAAGAGATCGATGATATCTTAAATAAGGTAAAAATGTTTGGATACCACTTTGCAGTATTAGACATCCGTCAGGATAGTCGTGTGCATATGCACGTGATGGACGAAATCGTAAAGCAGTGTGCTAAAGATAATTTAGGGATATTCCCTGAAAACTACCTAGAGCTTTCTGAAGAGGAGCAAATCAAGATCCTTCAGGATGTGCGTGGAAAAGTTGATCCTGCAACCCTTGAGGATGATATTGCACGCAAAACGCTAGAGAGTATTTATGCAATGCAAGAAATTCAAAAGCAAAACGGAGAGCGTAGCTGTAATCGTTACATCATAAGTAACAACCAGACCGGACTCAATGTAATGCAAGCATTCTCTATGATTCACCTGACTGGTTGGGAAGATCCAACGGTTGATATTGTTCCTTTATTTGAAACAGTTCCGGATTTGAAGATCGCTAAAGAAGTGATGCGTGGGCTATACACAAATCCAGCTTATGCAGCGCATTTGAAAAAGCGTAATATGAAGCAAACCATTATGCTAGGCTTTAGTGATGGTACTAAAGATGGTGGTTATTTAATGGCTAACTGGAGTATTTTTAAAGCGAAAGAAGAGCTTACTCAGGTTTCTAGAGAATTCGGAATTAAAGTGATTTTCTTTGATGGTAGAGGTGGACCACCGGCACGTGGTGGTGGTAAAACGCATCAATTCTACGCTTCTTTAGGAGAGACTATTGAGGATGAAGAAATTCAGGTAACCGTTCAAGGACAAACCATTAGTTCTAATTTTGGTACGCCAGATTCTTGTCAATACAACTTAGAGCAATTGTTGAGTTCTGGTATTTTCAACGGAGTCTTCTCTCAAAAAACAAAAGCTTTCCCTGATGAAGATCGTAAAACCATGGAAGAGCTTGCTGAAATAAGCTATCAGGCGTATTCAGACTTTAAAGCACATCCTAAATTCTTAGGTTATTTAGAGCGCATGAGTACGTTGAAGTTTTATGCTAAAACCAATATTGGTAGTCGCCCAAGTAAACGTGGCGGAAGCGATAAACTTAACTTTTCAGACTTACGAGCTATTCCATTTGTAGGTTCTTGGTCGCAATTGAAGCAAAATGTTCCCGGATTTTTCGGCGTTGGTACAGCGATAGAAAAATTAGAAGAGCGTGGCGAGTTTGATCGTGTTCAATCTTTATACAACAACAGCATGTTCTTTAGAACTTTGCTTGAAAATAGTATGATGAGTTTGACCAAATCTTTCTTTGCCCTTACAGCGTATATGAAAGATGATCCTGAATTTGGTGCATTTTGGGAGCTTATTTATGAAGAATATGAGCGTAGTAAACGCGTATTACTTAAGGTTACCGGTTACAGCGAACTTATGGAAGATGAGCAAGCAGGTAAAGCTTCAATTCAAGAACGAGAGCGTATTGTATTGCCATTGTTAACTATTCAGCAGTTTGCGCTTAAGAAAATTCAGGAAATGCAGCGCGAAGAAAATCCTGATGAGAAAAAGTTAGAAATGTTTGAAAAAATGGTAACACGTTCGTTATTCGGAAATATCAACGCTAGCCGTAACTCAGCATAATGGCGACGGTAAAAGATCTTGATCACAGCGAGTTTAACGCGTTCTACAGAAATTATGTAGAACTCGTTAAACCTGATCAGGAGTTGCTTGAAGCTTTAAAAGACGGAAAGGAGAAAAGTCTCACTTTTTATTCTGAAATTCCTGAGGATAAATGGCGCTTTGCGTATCAATCAGGAAAATGGACCATACTTGAAGTTTTGCAACATGTGATCGACACAGAGCGTATATTTTGCTATCGAGCACTTCGTATTGGGAGAGGTGATAAGACACCGCTTCCGGGATTTGAGCAGGATGATTATATAACGCCTTCTCGTGCAAATGAGAAAAATATGCATACGATGCTGGAAGAATATAGTTTAGTACGCGATTGTACCATCAATCTTTTTCAATCTTTTAATGAAGAAGCGCTTTTGAATAAAGGTACGTCTAGTGATGCTAGCTTAACAGCAAGAGCTTCGGGTTTTATTATTTGTGGTCATGAGATTCACCATGCGAATATCATCCAATCCAACTATTTGATTTAATTGAATAGGCATTTTTAAAATTCAAAAAAAAGGCTGCAACCTACTTGGTGCAGCCTTTTTTATTAACTTAACCCTGATTATGAATTTTAAAAGCAGAAAAGATCCGTTGTTTTTGAGTGCTTTGCTCGTGCTGATTTTCCTTTTTATCCTGATAGGTGTTTTTTCAGATTCAGGGAAGGAAACAGGCTGGTATTGGTATGTCTTAGGCATAACACCTACATCGATACTTTTTTTGTGGTTCTTTTTTGGTACTTCATATTCTTTAACTTCTTCATTTCTTAACTATAAGTCAGGTCCGCTGAAAGGATCCATTCCGTTAGAAAACATTCGTGAAATCATCAAAAATAAAACCCTTTGGGTGGGGTTAAAACCTGCTACTGCTCGCAAAGGTTTGATCATTAAATACAACGCTTATGACGAGATTTATATCAGTCCGCAGGATAATGAGGAATTCATCAAATCAATTTTATCTTATAAAGCAGATATAAAAATCATTTAATTCATGTGTTCAAAATTTTTCACTCTCATTGCTGCATTACTTTTTGTAATTACAGCTTGTAAAAACACGCCAAAATCCACTACACCAGATCAAACTGAAGAATCCTCTGAAAGCCCGACTGCTATGGAAGCGTATTTGTTGACGTATTTCAAAGATGATACGCATAGTTTGCATATGGCGTTAAGTACAGACGGTTATTCATTTACAGATATTAATGAGGGGAAACCCATTGTTGCAGGGGATAGTATTGCCAGTCAAAAAGGTATTCGCGATCCGCATATTTCTCGAGGACCCGATGGTGCATTTTATGTGGTAATGACTGATTTGCATTTGTTTGCCAAAAATTTAGGGTATCGCGAAACAACCTGGGAGCGCCCCATTGAAGAATACGACTGGGGAAATAATAAAGGTTTTGTGATGATGAAATCCTATGATTTGATTCATTGGGAACACACGAACTTCTTATTTGATGAGCATTTTGAAGGTTTTGATGAAATTGGTTGTGCCTGGGCACCGCAGAGTATCTATGATCCTGAAGAAGGAAAAATGATGGTGTATTATACCATGCGTATGGGACACGGACTTACCAAATTATACTATTCGTACGCCAATGAAAATTTTACTACGTTGACAGAACCGCAGCCACTTTTTGAGTATCCTGACGATTCGATTCAGATTCTGGATGCAGATATAACCAAACTGCCTGATGGAAAATACTGTATGATGTATGTTGCTCAGGAGAATCCTATTGGTGTAAAAATGGCTTTTTCAGATTCGATCAATTCAGGTTATGTTTATAATCCGGAATGGGTTGATATGGAACCTGGCTCCTGTGAAGCACCTAATGTGTGGCAGCGTATCGATTCTGATGATTATGTGTTGATGTATGATATTTACAGTATCAATCCGCATAATTTTGGTTTTGTAGAAACATCAGACTTTGAAAATTTTAAAGACCTGGGGCATTTTAATGAAGGAAAAATGAAAACCACCAATTTTACTTCGCCCAAACATGGAGCGGTTATTCAGCTAACAAGAGCTGAATCGCAAAAGCTTGCACAGCATTGGGAGTATACCTTAAACTTTGAGTAATGACCAACGTAATAAAAGGTCTTTGTATTTTGCTTTTCGCCTTGCAATCCTGTAAACAACATTCTGAAGAAAATCTTCTCACTTCCTATGCGGCAAAGACCACAGAAGGTTCAATTAATGCGGTAATCGAAATTCCTTCCGGAACGCGACAAAAATGGGAAATCAATAAAAAGACCGGGGTGTTAGAATGGGAGCAGGTGGCGGGTAAAGGCAGAATTGTTGATTACTTAGGATATCCTGGTAATTACGGCTTTATTCCTAAAACCTTATTGTCTAAAGATCAAGGAGGTGATGGAGATCCTCTTGATGTTTTAGTGCTAGGAGATCCGGTATCCCGAGGAAGTGTTGTTCCTTGCAAGTTGATCGGGGTTCTACATTTGCAAGATAGGGGAGAACAGGATGATAAATTGATCGCCGTCGCAAAAAATACGAGCTTTTACGCGATTAATACTATTGAAGATTTGAATGAGAACTACCCAGGCGTTACTACTATTATTGAAACCTGGTTTACCAATTATAAAGGTAAGGGACTGATGAAATCTTCAGGATATGGAGATACAGCGGCTGCTACTCAGATATTGAATGAAGCTATTCTAGGATTTGAAAATCAGTAATAAACCAATATTAAACCCTTAACGGCGCCAATAAAAAAGCCGCTTTATGATTTTATAAAGCGGCTTTTTGTTTAAGTCTATTTATTTTGAACCGGGCCGGCATTAAAATAATTCATCCAATTATCCTGCACTTTAAGCACTTGCTCAATGACATCACGTACGCAGCCTTTTCCACCTTTCTTATGGGAAACATATTTGGCCACTTCCTTGATTTCTTTAACCGCATCCTGTGGACAGCAAGGAAGACCAACTTCCTTCATCACGGGATAATCAGGGATGTCGTCCCCCATATAAAGCACATTTTCAGCTTTGATGTTATTCTCAGAGATGTATTTGTTGAATTGTTCCATTTTAGCGTGAGCGCCAAGGTGAATATCTGTAACGCCCAATGCTTTAAGTCGGTTGCGTACGCCTTCATTGGTGCCGCCGCTTATAATGCAAATGTTGTAACCATTGTCTAAAGCGCACTTGATGGCATAACCGTCTTTTACGTTCATAGTCCTGAACATTTCGCCGTCGGTGGTTATCATTAAAGAACCGTCGGTCATCACGCCGTCTACATCAAAAATGAAGGTGGTTATATCTCTTAGGTATTCTTTATAGCTTTTATCGCTCATAATGCTTTTGTATTGCTTTGGTTAAAGTAGTATATAAATCTTTTTGCTCGGTTGTTTGTAGCGCTGCCAATTGTTTTTCAATAGTTTTAGAGTCGTTTCGCTTTGCAGGACCGGTTTGGCTATTTTCTGGTCCTTTTTCAAAGGCTTTCTCAATCGTTTCTTCAAGCAGAGGCTTCAAGAGTTGGAATGAAATCCGGTGCTGCTCACAGAGCGTTTCGGATTCTGTCAGGATGTGATTTGTAAAATTATTACTGAAGACTGCAGCAAGATGGTATGCAGCGCGCTCTTTAGAATTCATTCTGAAATGTTCTGCCTGAAGCGCATGAGTCAGTTTAGAAAGCAGCTGTAAATCCTCCTCAATTTTAACTTCAATTAAAAAGGGTATCTTTTTGTAATTCAGCTCTTTGTTTTTAGAGAATGTCTGTAAAGGATAAAACACGCCAATGCGCTCACGGGGTTCTAAAACTTCTAAGCTGGTACTTCCGGAAGTGTGTACAATAAGTGCATTCGTCTCCGGAATTTCAGCTGCAACTTGAGCGATGCTGTCATCACTTACTGCAATGAGTATGATGTCACTTTGCCCTAACGCGCTGAGTTGCATAGTAGTGTTTGCAAAAGACTGAAAGGCTACAAGCTTTTCTCGTGATCTCCCTGCAACAAACTGCATATGAATCATTTGTGCCTTGCTAAAAGCTTTAGCGAGATGAAAAGCGACATTTCCTGTACCTATTATCGAAACTGTGATCACGCTTCAAAAGTAAACAAAATAGATAAAAAGCCTTGCGATTAGGAGGCGTTAAAGCTTTATTAATGCTCATTTGTTTCGTACCTTCGCGCCATCAAAAAATTGCAACTTTATCATGCAAAAACGTATTGCAGATTTTCTGTTTTCTACCCGATTAATGGCCGTTTTATTTATTGTTTATGCTGTAGCGATGGCAACTGGGACCATCCTTGACGCCGGCCAAGAAACTTCACCCACCCCGTATACTCGTGAACTTGTTTATGAAGTCTGGTGGTTTGAGCTTATTCATATTTTGTTCATTATTAACTTTATTGGTAACATCTGGACGTTTAGACTATGGCGTAAAGAAAAATGGTCTACACTCGTTTTTCACGCAGCTTTTATCCTGATCATTTTCGGTGCTGCCTGGACGCGCTATGTAGGTTTTGAAGGGGTGATGCCTATACGAGAAGGCGAGACTCAAAACACTTTTCTTACCGAGAAAACCTATTTAAATGTTTTTATTGATGGCGAGCGCGATGGTGCACCTATGCGTCGTAAACTAGAACCCAAACGTCTTAACCTGTCTACGCGATTAGATAATAGCTTTACTTGGGAAACCGATTTTGACGGAAAGCCAGTAAGCATTTCCTTTTCAAAATTTATTGACGGGGCAGAAGAAGGACTGATCGAGAGCACAGATGGTAAAGCTCAATTAAAGATCGTAGAAGCCGGTGATGGGCAACGTCACGAGCATTATCTTGAAGATGGTACTGTAGCAAGTATTCACAATATGCTTTTTGCGCTTAACAAACCTACCGAAGGCGCAATCAACATAGGTTATGACGGAGAGAACTACACCATCAACACACCTTTTGAAGGAAGTACGCGCGTGATGGCAACACAAACCGATTATGAAGTTGCAAAAGACAGTGTTCAAGAGCTTAAACTGCGTGCTTTGTATCAGTTAGGCGGAATGCAATTCGTTATTCCTGATCCGGTGATCAAAGGTAAAAATGGAATCGTTGAAGCTTTCCCTAAGCAAAAGGGACAGCAAGATGCGCTTTTTGTGACCATAACCACCGCTGAAGGTCAGGAAACGGTAGGACTTTTAGGAGGAAAAGGGTTTAATAACGAAATGGTTTCTACAGATGTTGGTGACCTTAAATTCCATATGGCTTATGGTAGTCTGGCCGAAGAATTACCTTTTTCAATTAAACTGAAAGACTTTATTGCAGAGCGCTATCCGGGTACTACAAACGCTTATTCTTCTTACGAAAGTAAAGTGACGGTGATAGATGGCCCGCAGCAGTCGTTTGAATATGATATTTATATGAATCACGTTTTGGATCATCAAGGCTATCGCTTTTTTCAGGCGAGTTTTGATCCTGATGAATTGGGAACCGTACTTTCAGTAAATCACGATATGGTAGGAACGTGGATTACCTATATTGGTTATTTCTTGCTGTATCTAGGCTTGATGATCATTCTTTTTGACAAAGGAAGTCGTTTTGGAGACTTAAAAGTACGTCTGGATAAAGTGAAAGCCAGAAAAGCTAAGCTTTCCGCAGTGATTGCTTTAATAGCTTTTAGCGGAATGCAACTTCAAGCGCAGGAGCAGGAAGTTATTGTTGAAAATGGAAATACTGAAATTGTAGAAGAGCAACCTGAGGATTTTATTCCGGGGTCTGCTACGGTAGTCGAAGAGCAACAGCATACGTTGCCAACTGCACAGCAAATAGACTCTATGCTTACTGCAAATAAAGTTCCTGCGGAAGAAGCTGCGAAATTTGGAAAACTGGTCATTCAGGATGATGGTGGGCGTATGATGCCGGTGAATACATTTTCAAGTAAACTTCTTAGAAAACTTAGCCGTAGCGATACGTACGAAGGGCTTACTGCAGATCAGGTTTTTCTTTCGATGGTTGAAACCCCGTTTTTCTGGTACAATGTAGACCTGATCTATGTAAAACCGGCAAATGATAGTTTGCGTGGAATTATTGGCGTCCCAAAGGAACAAAAGTATCTCAGTGCGCTCGACTTTATTGACGATATGGGACGTAATAAACTTGATCCCTATATTACCGCAGCGTATCAGGCGGAAGTAAAAAATAGTTTTGATAAAGATTTTATAGATATTGCTGAACGTCTTGGGCTTTTGAATCGTGCCGTAAGTGGCGAAATTCTCAAAATATTCCCACTCATCAATGATGAAAACAACAAATGGGTTTCTTATCCTGAACTTAATGAGTCTGGATATAAGGGCATGGATTCTTTGTATACGAAACAGATCTTACCACTTTACTTTTCCGCTTTGCGTGAAGGAAAAGAGACTGGGGATTTTTCTAAAGCCGATACCTTTCTTAACAGTATAAAAAGTTTTCAGGAAAAATACGGAAGCGAGGTAATGCCTTCTCAAAATAAGATTGATGCTGAAGTTTTCTACAACAAGCACGATATTTTTACCAAGCTCTATTGGATGTATTTACTGGCAAGTATCGTAATGTTTGTTTTTGTGATCATTCGCATTTTTAAAGACAACCGCTTTATTAAAACAATGGTGCGTCTGAGTGGTTTGGCTGTAGGGATCTTGTTTGCCTTACACACTGCCGGACTTATCTGGCGTTGGTATATTTCGGGTCACGCACCTTGGAGTGACGCCTACGAGTCTATATTATATGTAGGTTGGGCAACGATGTTCTTTGGATTGGCTTTTGGTAGAAAGAGTTCGCTTACTATTGCGAGTACCGCCTTTGTTGCCGGTTTTATTTTATGGGGAGCAAGTATGAACTGGTTGAATCCGGCGATTTCAAATTTACAGCCGGTTCTTGATAGTTATTGGTTGATGATTCACGTAGCGGTGATCGTGGCGAGTTACGGTCCTTTTACGCTCGGAATGATCTTAGGAATTGTGTCATTGCTGTTGATGCTTCTGACCAATTCTAAGAATAAAAAACGAATGGACCTTAACATCAAAGAACTTACGATCATCAATGAAATGGCGCTTACCGTTGGGTTAGTAATGCTTACCATAGGTAACTTCTTGGGCGGACAGTGGGCCAATGAAAGCTGGGGACGTTATTGGGGTTGGGACCCTAAAGAAACCTGGGCGCTCATCAGCATTATGGTATATGCTTTTGTAATTCATATGCGTCTGGTTCCGGGATTACGCGGCCGATGGTTTTTCAACCTGATGTCCATATTAGCTTACGGAAGTATTTTGATGACCTATTTTGGTGTGAACTTCTGGCTTTCAGGATTACACAGTTATGCGAGTGGAGATAACATTCTCAACTTGAACAAGGCGATAGGGATTTTTGCCGGTGTGATCATTTTTGCACTTATCGCATATCCTAAGTACAAAAAATTCTATAAGAAATAAAATCCAGTTCGATTAAACAAAAAAAGGAGAAGCAAATGCTTCTCCTTTTTTTATTGGCACCGCCAAAGGATTTAATATACTATGCTATGGCTTGCTTCGAAATTAAAAATTCGTTTCCTTCCAATTCTTCATGAGCTTGCCCTGAGGCAGTTTACTTGCTGCGCAAAGGTAGTTTGCTTTTGAAATTGAGGTGTTTACATTTCGCCTACCATATCTTCAGGTTTTACCCACTCGTCAAATTCTTCGGGAGTGACGTAACCAAGATTTACCGCTTCCTCGCGTAGCGTGGTTCCATTTTGATGGGCAGTATTTGCGATTTCTGCAGCTTTATAATATCCTATTTTAGTATTTAAAGCGGTAACCAGCATCAACGAATTTTCAAGCATGGTTTTAATACGCGGATGGTTGGGTTCAATACCCGCAGCACAATGCTCTTCAAACGAAGCGCAAGCGTCACCTATAAGTTGAGCACTATGTAAAAAGTTGGCTGCCATCACCGGTTTAAAAACGTTGAGTTCGTACTGTCCTTGCATTCCGCCTACAGCGATTGCCATATCGTTACCTACAACCTGAGCGCAAACCATTGTAAGGGCTTCACATTGCGTAGGATTTACTTTACCCGGCATAATAGAAGACCCCGGTTCGTTAGCCGGAATTGTGATCTCGCCAATTCCTGAACGCGGTCCGCTGGCAAGCAAACGAATATCATTAGCAATTTTATTGAGAGAAACTGCCAATTGTTTCAATGCACCGTGAGATTCTACGATCGCATCGTGTGCTGCCAAAGCTTCAAATTTATTTTCTGCAGTTTTAAAAGGTTGCTCGGTGAACTTAGCGATATAATCGGCTACTAATTTTGCATAGCCTTTTGGTGTGTTTAAACCCGTTCCTACAGCAGTTCCGCCAAGAGCGAGTTCAGACAAGTGGTCTAAAGTATGTTCTAAGGCTTTGATGCCGTGATCTAATTGAGATACGTAGCCAGAAAATTCCTGACCTAAGGTTAGGGGAGTGGCATCCATTAAATGCGTACGACCAATTTTTACCACTTCACGGAAATCATCAGATTTCTTCTTCAGCGTATTGCGAAGTTTAATCACTCCCGGAAGCGTTACTTCCATAACCTTCTTGTAGGCGGCGATGTGCATTCCGGTAGGGAAGGTGTCGTTTGAAGATTGAGATTTATTCACATCATCATTAGGCTGAAGGGTTTTTTCTCCTTCTCCCAGTTTTTTTCCGGCAAGAATGTGCGCACGGTTTGCGATCACTTCGTTTACGTTCATGTTACTTTGCGTACCAGAACCAGTTTGCCAAATCACCAATGGAAACTGATCATCGTGTTTTCCTTCTAAAATCTCATCACAAACCTGAGCGATCAAATCTCTTTTTTCTTCTGAAAGCACCCCTAACTCATTGTTGGTATACGCTGCTGCTTTCTTTAAGTAGGCAAAACCGTAAACGATCTCTAACGGCATAGAAGCCGGATTGCCAATTTTGAAATTATTGCGAGAACGCTCCGTCTGAGCGCCCCAAATTTTATCTGCCGGAACTTTCACTTCGCCCAGCGTATCTTTCTCAATTCTATATTCCATTTCGGTTATTTTAGTAGTCTTACAAAAATAATGGATTGCGTGTAATTACTATCGATTGCAGCTGTTATAAATATGTTTATAACTTAAAAAAACTCTTGTGTTTTTTAATTAAGAATACTTAAATTTGCAATCAGACAAAAACCATATTATGTTTGAATTTGATCAATACTTAGGCTTTTTAGCATTTTTAACCATCGCAACCATGGGATTTTGGTTAATGATTTTTTTAGTATCTATTCTACCTTATTGGATTGGTGGAGCATTTGTAGAGCGAATGAAAGAAATTCGTGAAAAGAAAAAATTAGAGCGCGGAAATTAATAAGTATTACTCTATATAATTTTAAGTTCAAAAACCTGCTTTTTTTTAAGCAGGTTTTTTTATTGGTATTGACTAGATGCAGTACCTTGAATCTTTTCTCCAGGATTTCTAGCTTTAACTTATTATATAAAACAAAAGCCATTTCTTATCGAAATGGCTTTGCGTCATTATAAAGGAATGAAAGGGTGTTTAAAACTATCCTTGGAAATCTCCACCGTCATCATCATCATTCATAGAAGGCTGTCTGTTATTCTGTCTATCGTTTTTACGCTGGTTGAAGCGATACACAAATGATAGGTTGACTTGTCTTTGTCTCCACTGAAACTGGCTGTCTCTGGTAAACAAGTCGTTTGTTGTTACCTGACTGCGTTTTCTACCGTTAAATAAATCGCTCACGTTCATCGAGATCGTAGCTTTATCATCAAATAAGTCTTTACTTAAAGCCAGATCTACAGATAGAATTCCTTCTGTGTCAGACTGTGCATTTTGGGCAGCACCGCGGTAAAAAGCATTGGTTTGCCAGTCGATACTCCAAGGTAATGAAACTTTAGAGCTGAAACGCGCAAAATAACTGGTGTTCTTAGCGCTGTAGTCTACGTTATTAAAGAACCCTTCAGTATTGAACTGGAAGAAGTTAAAACTACCATTAAGGCGTAACCATTTTGCTGGGTTGTATAATAACCCTATTTCTGCACCTAAACGCTCATTTGAAGAAAGGTTTACAGGGATACTACGAATAACGGTATTTCCGTTTGTATTTGATCCTTGTCCTTGTAGTTCAATGATCTCTTGAACCACTTCAAAAGATTCGGTTTCTCTTTGAAAATAAACAGAAGAGGTAAGGGTTAATTTATCCCAACGCTTTAAATACCCCAAATCATATGCATTTGCAAATGCAGGTTGTAGGTTAGGATTTCCTTGAAATACGTTGTTACGGCTGCTTCTATCCGGGAACGGATTTAAGAACCAACCTCTAGGTCTGTTAATACGGCGGTTATATCCTAAAGTAACATTTTCTCTTTCGTTCAACTCAAAAGTCAAGTTAAGCGTAGGGAAAAGTCCTAAGTAGTTATTATCAAAATCGGTATTGATTTCAAACCCGTAAATATCTTGTAATTCAGCTTCTGTTAAAGCAGAACCTATTTGTCCTTTTAATTGGGTATTCTCCAGACGTAAACCGGCAAGTACAGAGAATTTACCAAATTTACTTCCTAACTGTGTATATACCGCGTTTACATTTTCTGTGTAATCAAATACGTTTGTCAATGTATCATTTTGAACAAAATTATTTGAATTAGCAATTTGCTCTTGATTTACACGATAATCAGTTACTTCATTTTCAAAAGTACCACGATATCCTGCTTCAAATTGTGAACCTTCACCAAAAGGAAGTACATAATCTGCCTGAACCAAATACTCATCTTGCTTTTCGATGCTCAATAAACGCTCTGCGATTATAGGATCTGTATTTTCTGTATTTAGGGTTATATCTTCATTGATGAACGTATTTTGAGTTTCATCACTTGTAGTGTATTGCAAATCTGCAGTCAACTGATGCCCTTCATCATTGAAGCGGTTGATGTAGTTTAAGGCGAACTGATAACGATCGTCTTTTTCTTTTTGACGCTCAATACGCGAAGTTTCTAAAACAGGAGCTGAATTATTAAAACTTTGGGTAAGGTTTGTAGTCTCATCTACATCATTACCATTTCTATAGAATACAGAACCTGTAATTGAAGATCTATCGGTTAAATAATATTCTAAACCAAGGTTAGTATTGAATCCGCGATTTAAACGCTGGATATCGCGATCTTCAATGATACGCTCGTACGTAGGCGTGATATCATCTGTTGTGTTGTAGCGGGTGTCGAAGTATCCGTTACCCGGTGAACTTGAATATCTATAAGAAGTCGTGTTGAAAACATTGAATTTATCGGTACGCAGGTTTAAGTTAGCAGAAATGCTAGCTAGATCAGGATTTCCTAAACTTCCGTTGATCGAACCGTTGAATCCTAATGTTTTCTCTTTACGTAGGATAATGTTTAAAATACCGGCAGTACCTTCAGCATCATAACGCGCAGAAGGAGAGGTGATCACTTCTACACGCTCAATCGCATCTGCAGGAAGTTGTCTCAATACATCGGTAGAACCAAAACCGGCAAGTGCCGAAGGTTTTCCGTTAATTAAAATACGTACGTTCTCGTTTCCACGAAGGCTAATTCCGCCTTCAACATCAACAGATACTGACGGCACATTGTTAAGTGCGTCACTTACTGTACCACCGGCAGTCGTTAAATCTTTACCAATGTTGTAGATCTTTTTATCAAGACGAATGTCTACGGTAGTCGTTTCTGCCACTACGGTAACTTCGTCAAGATCTGAAGCAGCAAACTCTAATTGAATAGTTCCTAAATTAAGGTCTGCATTAAGCGTTCGCTTTAACGTAATAGGCTGAAAAGAGATGTATTCTATTTTGATGTTGTATTCCCCTTGAGGAACTTCAACGCGGAAATTACCTTCCATATCGGTAATTCCTCCTTCAACATCTTGGGCATTGTTAACATCGGTAACGGTAACGGTTGCATATTCCAGAGGAATACCTGCATCCTTATCGGTTACCTTACCGGTAATTGCATAGTTAGAAGATTGTGAAAAAGCTAGTGTCGTAAAAAGACAAAATAAGCTTAGTAGAAATTTATTTTTCATAGTCGTTTTAAGGTTTCAATTGTTAGACTAGAAAAACAAAGTTGGTTTAATCTGCTTCGGTTAAAATTGTGTTAAAGTAAATCGATTTATCTTAACAGCCTCTTAATGTTTTCGGGAGGCCTGCCTATAACCGCTTCATTGTCAAGAATTACAATAGGACGCTCGATTAATTTAGGATTCTCAACCATTGCTTGAACGATTTCTTCATCGGTGAGTTCTTTTCCTTTATACTCTTCTTTCCAGATTTTTTCGGTCGTTCTTACCAGGTCAATAGCATGAATTTTGAGTTTGCCAATGATCGCCGCCAATTCAATATAAGAAGGTGGGTTGTCTAGATATTTCACAACATCATATTCTTTTCCTGATTCTTCTAAAATAGCAAGTCCTTCGCGACTTTTTCTACAACGTGGATTGTGATATATTTTAAGCATACTCTATAATTCGTTACTGGTTTCTTTTTGGCCGGTCATCATCAAATAGGCTTTTAAGAAATTATCTAGGTCTCCGTCGAGAACGGCATCGGTATTACCGGTTTCTTCGCCGGTGCGCACATCTTTGATGAGTTTATAGGGATGCAATACATAATTGCGTATTTGTGAGCCCCATTCTATACTTTTCTTTTCCGCTTCAATTTCGTCTCGTGCCGCTTGTCGCTTCTTAAGTTCAATCTCATAAAGTTGCGATTTCAACATTTGCATAGCTTTCTCGCGGTTTTCGAGCTGAGAGCGCGTCTCACTGTTGTGAATTACAATTCCGGTAGGGTGGTGGGTAAGAATTGCTTTGGTTTCTACCTTATTTACATTTTGACCCCCTGCTCCTGAAGATCTGGCAAAATCCCAACTGATATCTGCCGGATTGATATCGATCTCGATACTGTCATCTGCCAATGGGTACACATAAACCGAAGCAAACGAGGTATGGCGTTTTGCATTACTGTCAAAAGGAGAGATACGCACCAAACGATGCACGCCATTCTCACTTTTTAGCCATCCAAAAGCATAGGCACCTTCGATCTCTAAGGTAACGGTTTTTATACCGGCTACATCGCCTTCCTGATAGTTAAGTTCTTTTACTTTAAAGCCGTTTTTCTCGCTCCACATCAAGTACATACGCATTAACATAGAAGCCCAATCACAACTTTCGGTACCGCCGGCTCCTGCAGTGATCTGCAATACTGCACTCAGATCATCACCTTCATCAGAAAGCATGTTCTTAAATTCCATAGCTTCAACAAGTCGGGTGACTTTATCATATTGCTTATCAACTTCCTCTTCAGAGGCATCACCTTCTTTATGAAATTCCAGAAGCACTTCTAGGTCTTCGGTAAGGGTAACCGCTTGCTCATAGTCTTTTACCCAGTTCTTCTTTTCGCGAAGCATACGCATAAATTGCTCTGCCTCTTTAGGATCATTCCAGAAGTTGGGATCAAAGGTTTTTTCTTCTTCGTTTTGTATTTCTACTCGTTTCTGATCTATTCCCAAGTGCATTTTAAGCGCATCAAGGCGCTGCACAAGATCTTTGATCTGATCGCTCGTTATCATGCTTAACCGTTTGGCCGAAAGTTACTATTTTCTGCGTAAAGCGACGGATTAATTCTGAGAAGTGTCTGTAGTGTTTTGCTGCTGCCTAAGTTGCTGTTGCTGCTGGTATTGCTGCTGTTGCCATTGTGCTTGAAAAGCCAATTGTTGTTTAAACGGCATAGGTGCGTAGGTCTCTGAAGTGAGAATCACATCAGGATCACTCGCTTCCCGCGCTTCAACTTCTACGGTGTAGGTAGTTTCATTCTTCTTAGAGTTGCCGTAAATCACTCCCTTAATAGGAGCACAATCGGTATAATCTTTTCCATGAGCCACTTTTATGTGGTTCTCTAAAGCAATCAAATTGTTTACAGGGTCAAAGCCTATCCAGCCTTTTTCAGGGATATAACATTCTGCCCAGGCGTGCATTTGTGAGTCTCCCTGATAACCATTGCCTTGGTGCAAGTAGCCCGAGGTATAGCGTGCAGGAATATGATTTAAACGTGCAATTGCCAGAAACAAGTGGGTAAAATCTTGACAAACACCAGCTCCTTTTTCTATAAATTCCACGGGAGTGGTGTTCACATCGGTTACCTTGGTTTTAAAACTAAAATTATGATATAACCAACTGTTTAAATCATTGAGGTTATCAAATAGCGAACGCGACTGATCAAAAGAAAATGGAGCTTGGTCCGCTAAAAGTTGTGTCAATTGGGTAGCGCTAAGGAAACGCTCGTGCTCTATTTTAAAATCGATACTTCTTATCTGGTCTTGATGCACGCTATTTACCACACTATCTAAAGCAGAAAAGGGATTTTCAATTTGTTTACTGATGATATAGCTGGCCTCAAAACTTATCTTATCTAAAGGTTTTTTAAGATGCACACGGCAAATAGGAAAACCAAAGGTGTTTGTAGAGGTGTCAACGATGGCATTTGCTGAATTTGTGAATCGCGCCATACGTACGTTTTGGGTCGTGTTTTCTTCCGGTCTCAATAAAAATTGCCAGAAGGCTTCGTCGATCAAAGCGTCATAGGTATTGACCGCTTTGTATTTAATAGTGTATTCCAATGTATAGGGGGTTTAACTTGACAAAAATAAGACTAAAAACCGATACTTTTAATAGTCTAATAATTGAAGTACTCTTTTTCGATCTTCTTGGCAATCTCAATTAGCGTGTCCTGAATCTTTTCGATAAAATCCTCGACGTTGCCTTCTATAGTATCTACGGTCTTAAACCTGTATTCTGCGTGCGTTTTACCTATGAGAAAGGCGGCTGTATCTTTCCCCGGAAATTTATCCTCATTTAACACCGAAATGTGATTGTTTACTTGTACTAAGCTATTCATCACCGAGCGTGGACACTCCGGATTCAAGATTAAAAACTCCAAGGTACTCAGGCTGGTAGGTGTTTTTTTATAATGGCGGCGCATCATATCATAGGCTTCGATACACTTCAATAAAGTGGTCCATTCATAACTTTTACTGAATTTCTTATCATAACCACCCTGCGCATTCAGCGCATCATAATATTTAGCCTGAATAATGCGTACGACTTGTGTGGCTCGTTCGATATTGACGCCCAACATAATTATCGCATAGACTTCGTCATGTAATAAAGTTCCACGTATTTTCCCTCTGATGATCGAAGTAGATTCTGCAACTTGAGTGGTAAAATCAAAAAGCCCTTTGGTTATAAAAAAGTCCTTATCATAATTGAGCACAAAGTGATAAAACTTGTTGATCGATTCATAAAGTTCGGTTGAGATCAAATCTCGCGCGCCATTGGCATTTTCACGTGCGTACTTAATCGAATTCAGAATAGAGAATTGCTTTTCAGAATTAAGACCAATATCAAAAAAGACATTTTTCTCTGTGAGTTCGTAATCATCATCCACCGGCCCATTGGCCATAAACAGCAAGGAATGCAGCACATGGTCTCGGGACTGAGACTTTTCATTGGGAGCATCCAAAGAAGAAAAGTAGTTTACATTTAAATACCGGGCGATATGTTCTGCACGCTCTATATAGCGGCCCATCCAGAATAAGTTATTTGCTACTCTTGCAAGCATAAAAGTTGTTTTTCTTAACTATTGATTTGTTGGCTTCCCAATTATTTTTTCAGTACCCAAGTATCTTTAGAACCACCTCCCTGAGAAGAATTTACAATGAGGTTTCCTTTTTTAAGTGCAACGCGGGTCAAACCGCCTTTGAGCACAAACTCTTTATCTGCACCCAACAAACAAAAGGTTCTAAGATCAACGTGTCGCGACTCAAAAGACTCGCTGTCTTCAATGTAGGTCGCGTGCACCGAAAGGCTCATAATAGGCTGTGCGATGTATTTGCGTGGACTTGCTTTTATCGTCTGCTTTACTTTTTCGATCTCTTCTTTTGTCAAGCGGTTTCCAATAGAAATTCCATAGCCACCAGCCTCATCAACCGGTTTTATAACCAGTTTATCTATGTTTTCAAGAACATATTTCAATTCATCAGGACGGCTGCAATGATAGGTGTGTACGTTATTAAGAATGGGTTCTTCACCAAGATAATACTTGATGATTTCGGGCATATAGGTATACACGGCTTTATCGTCAGCAAAACCGGTACCCGGTGCATTTACGAGGCAAACATTTCCCTTTTTATAGGCTGAAAACAATCCCGGAACTCCCAGAGCAGAATCCGGCCTGAACTCTAAAGGATCGAGAAAGGCATCGTCTATTCTGCGGTAAATCACGTCTACTTTTTCAGGACCTTTAATGGTTTGCATATAAACAAAATCATTCTCCACAAAAAGATCGCGTCCTTCAACCAACTCGACACCCATGGCTTTAGCTAAATAGGAATGCTCATAGTAGGCAGAATTATACACTCCCGGCGTGATCACCACACAATTAGGTTCATCAACACCGCGTGGTTTTACCGATTCCATTATTTCTAAAAGATTCTGTGCATAATCGGTAACCGTGTGTGCATTGTAATGGTTGAATACGCCAAATAGCGCCCGTTTTAAAGCCGTACGATTACAAATCACATAACTTACCCCAGAAGGGCAACGAATGTTATCTTCAAGCACATAGTATTTGCCATCAGAATGTTTGATCAAGTCTGTTCCAGAAATATGATTGTAAATTCCACCTGGCGGGTCAATACCAATCATCTGATCAAGATAGTTGGCAGAAGTGCTGATCAAGTCTAAGGGGATAATGCCTTGTTTGATGATCTTTTTATCGTGATAGATGTCCCAAATAAAATGGTTAAGCGCTTTACTACGCTGCAGTACACCCTTTTCTATAGTCTCCCATTCTTCGGGATCTATAATGCGCGGAAAAAGATCAAAGGGAAAAATTTTCTCTTTGGCTTCTTGGTCATTGTATACCTGAAAGGTAATTCCCTGATTAAAAAAAGAAGCTTTTGCTTTTTCATTTAGTTTAGCAAAATCCTGACTAGAATGCCCGCTATACAAATCAAAAAGCGTTTGATAAACCTGTTTTACATTACCTTTTTCATCAAAAATCTCATCATAAAATTTAGGATCTTTTTCATAAGATGAAAAGATAGATTGTTGGGTAGTTGACATGGACGATTAGTTTTAGGTAAATTAAGAATTTACTTACTAAAAGTCTATAATTAATTCTTAATTATAAGACGATAAAGTGCGTTATCGTCAGTTTTATTGGCTATTTTTAATTTTATTTGAATTTTAGATTCCGGCTTTTCAAATTCATCTTATTTTAAGTAACTAGCTTCTCCTAAAACGCTAATTCCATGACAAAGAACATTACCCTCCTTTTTTTACTGTGCTGCTCGCTAGCCTCTGCGCAATTTCTTGAGAAAAAGAAAGACCTTAAAGCTTATAATGGCTTTTTCAATTTTCATTATAATGAATCTGAAGATGAACTTTACCTTGAAGTTGACAAGCTAGATCAAGAGTTTATCTATGTGCACGCATTAAAAAGTGGTTTAGGCTCTAATGATATTGGCTTAGACCGCGGCCAGTTAGGCGGTACCGCGATCGTAAAGTTTGTAAAAGCCGGGAATAAGCTTTTATTAGTACAACCCAATCAAGACTATCGCGCGATCACCGATAATGCTGCCGAAAGAGAATCGGTGGAGGAGGCCTTTGCGAAGTCGGTACTCTACGGTTTTGAGATCAAAGAAACTCAGGGGGATACTTATGTGATCAATTTTACTCCTTTTTTGATGGAAGATGCCCATGGTGTTGCCCGAAGACTGAAAGCAAATAAAGAAGGTAATTACAAAGTAGATAAATCTCGAAGTGCTCTAGCGCTTAAAAACACCAAAGCTTTTCCTAAAAACACCGAGTTTGAAGCCTTATTGACGTTTACTGGAGATCCTCAAGGACGTAATCTAAGATCTGTGGCTCCAGATGCTTCATCGGTTAGTGTGGTGCAGCATCATTCCTTTGTCGCATTGCCAGAGGATGGGTATGAAGTGCGTGCTTTTGATCCCAGATCGGGAGCGATTCACCGCAGCTATAAAGATTATTCAACTCCGGTACAAGATCCAATAGATAAACGCATCATCGTTAGACATCGTTTAAAAAAGAAAAATCCGGAATTGGCGGTTAGTGAACCGGTAGAACCTATCATCTATTATTTAGATCCCGGGACACCAGAACCTGTGCGTTCAGCGCTTTTAGAAGGTGCCCGCTGGTGGAATCAAGCTTATGAAAGTATTGGTTACAAAGATGCGTTTCAGGTAAAAATGCTTCCGGAAGATGCAGACCCGCTAGACTTACGCTACAATTTGATTCAATGGGTACATCGCAGCACACGAGGATGGAGCTACGGCGCGAGTGTTGTTGATCCACGTACCGGCGAAATTTTAAAAGGCCATGTAAGCTTAGGTAGTTTGCGTATTCGTCAGGATTTTATGATCGCTCAGGCTTTAATGAATGCGCCTTTTGCTGATTCTGATGACAATTATGAACCTATGCTTGAGATGGCCTTGGCGCGTATAAGACAATTATCGGCGCATGAAGTTGGTCATACCTTAGGCTTTGCACATAATTTTGCTGCCAGTGTAGCAGATCGTGCTTCGGTGATGGATTATCCACATCCAACCATTCGATTAAAAAATGGAAAAATAGACTTTAGCGATGCCTATGCGGTGGGAATTGGAGATTGGGATAAAGTAACTGTGGCTTACAGCTATGGAACTGTTCCGAAAGGAATGACTGAATCCTGGTATCTTAATGATGTTTTAGAAACTGCCGAAAAAGAGGGCTTGCGTTTTATAACAGATAGCGATGCACGGGCAGCTACAGGCGCACATCCTGACGCGCATCTTTGGGACAATGGCGCAAATGCCGCTGAAGAACTGGAAGATGTTTTAGCATTGCGTAAAAAAGCGATCAGTAATTTTTCTGAAGATAATATTAAAACGGGAGAGGCTTTCAGTACTTTAGAAGATGTATTTGTTCCGCTATATTTCTATCACCGTTATCAAACCGAAGCAGCAATCAAAAGTATAGGTGGCCAGCGGTACAATTATGCTGTAAAAGGAGATCAGCAGCAGGAGATCGTAACGCCACTTTCAGCAAAAGAACAAGAACAGGCCCTATCTGCCGTGTTGATGACTTTAGACGCGTCTTATTTAGCGATTCCTAAAGATAAGTTAGCATTATTTCCTCCGCGAGCTTTTGGTTATCGTCGCACACGTGAAAGTTTTAAAGGGAACACCGGCATCACCTTTGATCCATTGGCAGCTCCGGAAACTGCAGCCGATATGACGCTAGACTTTTTGTTAAATCCTGAACGTGCAAATCGTATCGTAGCTCAACACGCTTGGGATGATGCGCTTCCTTCATTTGATGTCATTTTAGAAGCACTTCTTGAAGAAACGGTATACAAGAAAACTGCAGACAGCTATCTTTCTGAAGTACAGCAAACTATCAATTACAGAGTGTTGGAGCATTTAAAAAAACTTTCAGTTTCTAAAAAAGCAATTCCGCAAGTTAAGGCGGTGACGTTCTCAAAATTCTTAGATTTGAGTATGAAATTGGCATTATCACAAGAAGCTAATGACCGATATATCGCTCAGGAATTGGGCCGATTTATGAAAGATCCTGAAGAATATGAGGAAGTTGCAGCTCCTAAAATTCCAGACGGTTCGCCTATCGGAAGCTTTCAGTGCCTTAATAACTAAAACGTGACCAAAGCAGAAATCGTAAACAAACTCCCGTATTCTGATCCTTTTTTATTTGTAGATCAGATCAGCGAGGTGTCTCAGAAGCATATTGTAGGGCATTATACCTTTGATGAAAGCCATGACTTTTATAAAGGTCATTTTGTGAATTTCCCCGTAACTCCGGGGGTGATCCTCTTAGAGTGTATGATGCAAATAGGTTTGGTGAGTCTGGGCATATACTTACTTCGCGATAAGAATTTTGATCTCAAAAGTAATTCTACCGTAGCGATGGTTGACAATGAAGCCCGTTTTTATAAACCGGTTTTCCCTAATGAAAAGGTTACCGTTGTTTCTGATTTAGAATACTTTAGATTTCATAAGTTAAAGTCTAAGGTTAAGATGCTTAATGAAGCTGAAGAAGTCGTGTGTAGCGGTATTTTCTCCGGAATCTTAAAACCGGGCGATGAGTAAAACTAGGGTAGTGGTTACGGGATTGGGTGTATGCGCACCCAATGGTGTGGGTATTGACGCATTTACCGAAGCTTTAATGCAAGGAAAGAGCGGGATTAGATTTTTTAGCGAACTCGAGAAACTCAAATTTTCCTGCCAGATCGGGGGGATGCCTTTGATTTCAGAGACCGTCAAATCAAAATATTTTACGCCCTTACAACTGCGTAATTTTAATTCTGCCGGAATTTTATATGGCGTCGTAGCCGGCGTTGAAGCCTGGCAAGATGCGGGGCTTCCCATTGACGAGGAAACTTGCGATTTTGATAGTGGAACCATTTTTGGCGTAGGCTCATTGGGAGTTGATAAATACCGCGAAAGCATTTATAAAATCGACGAAGGAAACACCCGAAGGTTAGGCAGTACCAGCGTACAACAAACGATGAGTAGCGGCGTAAGCGCGTACTTAGGCGGAATGCTGGGACTGGGCAATTTGGTAACTTCTAATTCTGCAGCTTGCACCACAGGAACCGAAGCGATCTTGATGGCTTATGAACGTATTAAATACGGTAAGGCCAAACGTATGTTGGCTGGCAGCTCAAGCGACGGTGGCCCTTATGTTTGGGGTGGCTTTGATGCTTTACGCATATTACCTTCAAAATATAATGACCAACCCGCTAAGGCATCGAGACCTATGGCTGCAGATGCAGCAGGTTTTGTCCCCGGCTGTGGAGCCGGAGCACTTATGCTTGAAAGTCTTGAAAGTGCTCAAGAACGCGGCGCAACTATCTATGCTGAAATTTTAGGTGGCTCGAGCAATAGCGGTGGTCAACGTAATGAAGGCTCTATGACTGCGCCGAATCCCATAGCAGTAAGACGTTGTATTGAAGACGCTGTAAGCGATTCAGGAATTGAAGCTTCAGCGATCGAAGTGATCAACGGGCATCTTACCGCGACTACCAAAGACGGACTAGAAATCGAGAATTGGAGTAAAGCTTTAGGACGCTCTGGTGTTGATTTTCCGTATATCAATTCGTTGAAAGGGATGACCGGGCATTGTCTGGCGGCTTCCGGAAGTATTGAGAGTGTGGCTTCGGTATTAGAGCTTAAGCAACAATTTTTATTTCCGAATGTGAACCTGAATGAAGTACATCCGGAAATCTTAGAGCATATTTCTGAAAGTCGTATTCCAAAGAAAAAGACGCCTTTAGCTTTTAATTATTTGGCAAAAGCCAGTTTTGGTTTTGGAGATGTAAACTGTTGTCTTATTTTTAAATCTTTTTAAAAATATAATTCAGTAAAATTTATATATGAGTCAGGATATTTATCCCCAATTAAAAGAGATCATTCAACCGTATTTACCTGAAGATGTTAACCCTGACGCGATCTCCCCAGAAAGCCATCTTGTAACTGATCTCAACATCAATTCTACACATCTTGTTGATATTGTTCTTGATGTAGAAGATGCTTTTGATATTACCATAGAAGACGACGAGCTTGATAAAATGGAAACCGTTTCGGCTTCTATTAGTCTCATCGAGCAAAAGTTAGCAGCGCGTTAAAAATAGATCTTGCGCACGTTAATACTCGTTAAAGCCGGGTAAAAAACTTCGGTAAAGTTTTATTTTCAATCAAAAATTGCTTGCATACTGTAAGCCTTGAAAATTACTTTATGGAAAAAATTACCAAAATTACACCTACCGAGTTTGACATTATGGACGAAATCAAATCACGCTGGAGTCCACGTGCATTTGATGACGTGCCTTTAAGTGAATCTGAAGTCAAGCAATTGCTTGAAGCAGGGCGCTGGGCGTCTAGTTCGTACAATCAGCAACCTTGGCGTATTATTTACGGACTCAAAGGAGATGCCGTCTATGACCGCATTTTAAGCTGCTTGATTCCTTTTAATCAGGATTGGGCAAAGAACGCTCAAGCTTTATTCATTACTGCATTTAAGAAGACCAATAAAGATGATGAACCTTACTATCACGCAATGCACGATTTGGGTTTGTTTATGGGCAATGTGGTGATACAAGCCAACCATAATGGGATTGCGGCGCATCATATGGGCGGTTTAGATCAGGAAAAGGCACATCAGGAATTTGAGTTTTCTGAAGATTTTGAAGTTGCTACGGCTGTCGCCTTTGGTCGCTATGGTGGCGCAGTTGAGAGCCTTCCAGAAGGGTTGCAAGAACAGGAATTAGAGCAAGAGCGCAGCCGAATGAGCATTAGCGATTTTGCCTTTAACGGAAATTTTGAATCAAAATAAGCACCGATGAAAAAACTAATCCTAATACTCTCTTTTGCATTCTTGGGCTTGACCGCTCAGGCTCAGATTCAATATATTGAAGAAAAACCTCAGTATATTGAAAAACAAGCCGATTCTTTAACCAAGATCTACACCAAGAAGTTGGGACTTACGCCTAAGCAGGATTTGCTTTTTAAATCGAATGTTGCAGATTACTTAATCAAGCGTGAAGAGATCAAAAAGAATTATAAAGGCAAAAAGATGCTTGATCAGCTGTATATCGTGAGCAAGGAAGAAAGCGGCTCTATGAGCGAGGTACTTACAGAATATCAATTTGAGCTCTACGAGAAAATAAAACCAAGCATACAACCCTTGGCTAAAGTAGATCAGGATTAACAACTTTTCATCAATAAACTACCTCAAGGTATTATACCATTTAGCAGGTTCAATCAACAAAAAAATCCCCGAAATGTTATTTCGGGGATTTTTTATGGTCAAGACCTTATTGCTTAATTGTGTTCGCCGTTTTCAGGCTTCTCAATAAAGTGTTCCTTTTTGGTGGTACTGCTTATCGTAGGCTCATCATACATCATCTTTTTGTCAAGACCGGCACTGTCAACTCCTAAGAATTCTTGTGCTTGTGTAGGATTGGTTACTTGCTTCACTTCATCCTGATGAATGATAATAGGATGTGCCAGCAGCTCCGGACGGTTTTTAATGATATTGATGTAATCATTCTCGTCATAATCTGCCGTCTTTAACTCATCATCGTCGCTAATGTCTTCAAAACTCAACAAACTCTTGAGGGGTTTATTTAATTCTTCAGCGAGCTCTGCCCATTGCGTTCCGGTTAAGGGCGTTTTGGCAATATCTATAGTTTGTAATTCCTTATCCTTTACTGCAGAAATATGCCCGTAGGTGCGTTCACCGGTGCGGGTGGTACTGCTGTAAATTAAGGTTACCTGATTGTCATCTCTTGCTATTGATTTCATAGTTTTTAATCTTAGTGGTGAGACTTCATTTTATCCTTGCGCTTCTTCAATTGAATATTCAATTCACGCGTAGCTTCTTTTACAGACTCGTGAAAGCTCTTTGAACTGTGGTCTGCAAAAAGTCTTGGTCCGGGAGCACTTAGGCGAATTCCCGCGATTTTACCGGTTTCATCGCTAGACGTGTTTTCAGTCTTAAAGAAGACATCTGCACGTACGATAAAATCATATTTATTAACCAGTTTGTCTAACTGCTCTTTGGTAAAGTCCTCTAATGCTGCGCTAGCGGCAACATCATGATATTCAAAATTATAGTTCATATATAGCTGTATTTTAAGTATTACCTTAAAGTTAAGTAAAGCCTCAATGTCTTCAATACATTTTAGGCTTTCTTTGACACCTATACGTTAATGTAACTTAAAACTTACGGAAGTTCTTCTGCTTTTGCGGTTTCAGCTTCGGGTTCCTGACCACCTTTTATATAGAGCGAAGCCAGAATTCCGCCTACCAGCGATACTACGATAACACCCAGCGATAACCACTCGGGCACTTCGATTATATGAGAGAAGATCATTTTAAGACCTACAAAGGCTAATATCACTACGAGACTGTAATGAATGTATTTGAATTTTTGAAGCATACGCGAAATCAAGAAATACATCGAACGCAATCCTAAGATCGCCAGAATGTTTGAGGTAAATACGAGAAACGGATCGGCTGTAATCGCCAGGATCGCAGGAATACTGTCTAGCGCAAACAAGATATCGGTAAGTTCGATAACTATTAAAGCCAGGAAAAGGGGAGTGGCTGCCCGTTTTCCCTGATCTATAATAAAAAAATCATGACCTTCCATCTTTGTAGTCACGGGGAACATCTTTTTTACCGTTTTATAAACCGTAGAATCTTGTGGATCATAATCTTCCTCGCCATTAGACTTGAGCATACGATAGGCGGTAACTAATAAGAACCCACCAAACACATAAATGATCCATTCAAATTTATTGATGAGCGCCACTCCAAAGACGATCATTAAAGCTCTGAAGATTATAGCTCCTAAAATTCCCCAGAACAGCACACGGTGTTGGTATTTTGGCGGAATTTTAAAAGAAGAAAAGATCACTGCGATCACAAAAACATTATCGATGCTTAGCGAAAGTTCGATCAAGTAACCTGTAATGTATTTGAGCACTGCGGTATTTGCAGAAATACCGGTAGGATTTTCTACCAGTTCTGCACTAAATAACCAATAGATCACACCGCTAAAGGCCATGGCAATCGTGAACCAAACGGCGGTCCAAATACCAGCTTCTTTACTTTTGATGACGTGGTCGTGTTTATTAAAAACGCCCAGATCAAGAGCTAAACAAACTAAGATAAACGCGATAAAAATTCCCCAGACGAGCATAAACTATTATTGATTACTATAAGAAACAAGTTCTGCATTTTGCAAGAACTTGTGCTAAGATAGCATTTCTAATTGAAGTGTAAAGTTAGCATAGTTAGTAAGGCTTTAGGACGCTTAGTTTCTAAATTGCTGTTAAATAATTGTGGTGTTTTTTGATTCTGTCTAACTTTTAAAAAACCAAAAAAACTGCAATGAAAGCTTTAAACGTTACTCAAAAATTAATCAATGACCATCTCATCGAAGGGAAACTCCAACCCGGAGAAGAAATCGGTTTAAAGATCGATCAGGCCTTGCTTCAAGATGCAACCGGAACGCTGGTACAATTAGAATTGGAAGCGATGAATCTGGATCAGGCCAAAACCGAAGTCGCGGTACAATACGTTGACCACAACCTGTTGCAAACCGATTTTAAAAACGCAGACGATCACGCCTTTTTACACAGTGCCGCTCAGAAGTTTGGGCTCTGGTTTTCTCGCCCGGGAAATGGGGTTAGTCACCCTGTACATATGGAACGCTTCGGGAAACCGGGAAAAACTTTGGTGGGTAGTGACAGCCACAGCTGTGCTGCCGGTTCTTTAGGAATGCTGGCCATAGGTACTGGTGGTTTAGACGTTGCGGCAGCCATAGCCGGCCAGCCGTATTTTGTAAAAATGCCTCAGGTGATGGGTGTTAAACTTACCGGTAAATTACCCGATTGGGTGAGTGCCAAAGATGTGATCCTTGAGATGCTGCGCCGTCACGATGTAAAAGGAGGTGTGGGAAAAATCATTGAATATTATGGAGAAGGCTTACAACAATTAAGCGCGATGGATCGGCACGTGATCGCCAATATGGGAGCTGAATTAGGTGCTACCACGACCGTATTCCCAAGTGATCAGGAAACCAAACGTTTTTTAAAATCTCAAGGACGCGAGGAAGATTGGACCGAACTTCTGGCTGATGACGGTTGTGAATATGACTTGCACGAACATATCGAGTTGGATAAGCTTGTTCCTTTGATCGCGCTGCCTACGAGTCCGGGAAATGTAGTACCTGTAAGCGAAGTAGCCGGTAAATCGATTTCTCAAGTGGTGATCGGGTCTTCTGCAAACCCCGGATTGCGTGATTTCTGGATCGCTGGTGCCATTGTAAAAGGAAAATCGGTGAATCCTGATGTTTCTTTCGATATCAATCCTACCAGTAGACAGATCATTCAGAATATGATCGATACCAAAGCCTTTGCCAATTTGATCACGGCCGGCGCCCGTTTTCACCAAAGTGGTTGTATGGGTTGTATTGGGATGGGACAAGCGCCCGCCAGTGGTACGATAAGTTTACGTACGATGCCGCGTAATTTCCCTGACCGCTCAGGAACCAAAGATGATCAGGTGCATTTGTGTAGTCCGGAAACTGCAGCAGCTTCGGCATTGACCGGGAAAATCACAGATCCCCGGGATATCGCCTCGCTTTATGCTATGGAATATCCACAATTTGAAGATCCTGAATTGCACATTATTAATGAAGATATGTTGGTAGCGCCGGCTGAAGATGGCAGTCAGGTGGAACTCAAAAAAGGACCTAATATCAAGTCGCTTCCGGAAATTGAAGCCTTGAAAAGTAACTATGAAGTACCTGTTTTATTGAAAATGCAGGACAATATTTCAACAGACGAAATTCTAAAAGCAGGAGCAGAAGTACTTCCGTTTCGCTCTAACCTTCCGGAGATCAGTAAATACAGCTATACGGTGATCGATGAAACTTTTTATGATCGCGCGATGGAAACCAAAGAAAAAGCCGGAGGTCATATCGTGGTTGCCGGTGATAATTATGCCCAGGGGAGTAGTAGGGAACACGCCGCTTTAGCTCCTAAATATCTGGGTCAGGTGGCGGTGATCGCCAAAAGCTATGCACGTATCGCATGGCAAAATCTGGTGAACTTCGGGATTCTGCCGTTAGAGTTTGAAAATCCTGATGATCTGGAAAAAATAGAGCAAGGAGATACCGTGAAATTTAAAAATTTACGTCAGTTGGTAGAAAACAGAGCAACTATTGAAGTGCTTATTAAAAAAGAGACCGGCGAAGTTTCAATACCCACGAAGCACTCGTTAAGCGATCGCCAAATACGCGTATTGCTTAAAGGCGGAATCATCAATGACTTTAAAGAAAAACTTTCCGCATAAACCACTGAAAAATACATTTTATAACAAAATTTAGGGACGAATGCTCGGGTACGCATAGTATTTTTGGTGTTCGTCCTTTTTCAATTATGGAACTACAACAACACGAAGAGTTTTTAAGACGTGCGATCGACTGGGCGAGACGCGGGAAAGCTGCTGCCGGTGGAGGAGCATTTGGAGCCGTGATCGTCAAAGACGGAAGCATTATCGCCGAAGGACATAATCGAGTAGGGGAACACACCGATTGTACCCAACATGCAGAACTGGCCATGATACAGGAAGCCTGTAAAACGCTGGGGTCTAAAAGTTTAAAAGGTTGCATCTTATATACCAGTTGCGAGCCGTGTTTAATGTGTTTAGGAGCAAGCCGCTGGGCAGCCCTTGATGCGGTTTATTATGGCGCTTCAGCCGCAGATGCTAAAGAAGCTGGCTATGTATATAGTCAACTTTTTTACAATTCGCATACAGGAAAACGACACCAAGAGTTTAATTTAATACAATTGCTACGTGCAGAAGCCGTAGCTGTTTGGAACAACTAATGAGCGAAGAAGAGAAAAAACAACAGAACATTGACCAGGAACTGGAAAAGTCTGAAACTTCAGAAGAGTCTCAGGCAAAAAGTCATGGGGAAATTCTTAAAGAGCAAATCTGTGAAGGAAAAAAGATCTATACGCTTAGTACTAGCAGCGTGCTAATAAGTTCGTTAACTGCCGGACTGGAGCTGGGCTTCAGTTATATGATGTTGTGTAGCGTATTTTTTCATTTTTCAGATTCTTTTAGCGAAGACACTTTGTTTAAGTTGATCGCCTTGGTGTATCCTTTAGGATTTATTCTTGTGGTGCTTGGGCAGTCTATTTTATTTACAGAACAGACCTCTTTACTTACGCTGCCGGTACTCAATCGTAAACACAGCTTGATGAGCTTGTTGCGCATTTGGGGATTGGTGATTCTGGGTAATCTTATAGGAGGGTGGCTCATCGGTTTGGTGTTGTTTTGGATCGGTCCAGAATTGGGCATTTTTGAAGCTGAAACCGTCGTGACTATTGGAGAACACGTGGCTCATTTTAGTTTGCCGGTTATCTTAGTCAGTGCCATTCTAGCAGGGTGGATGATGGGATTACTATCCTGGTTGGTGACCTCGTCAAAAGATACCGTAAGCCGCATTATCATTATCTTTTTGATCACGGCGACCATGGCATTTGTAGGATTACATCACAGTATTATAGGGAATATTGAAGTCTTTGGTGCGTATTTGTTGGGAACCGATGTAAGCTTAGGGCGGTATTTATGGGTGCAAAGTACGGCCTTGCTAGGTAACGCGATAGGCGGCGCATTTTTTGTAGCTTTATTGAAGTATCGTGCCTTTGTAAACAATGTGAACTGATACTGGTAAGATTATTGCACTCATTATGTAAAATAGAAGTTATGAAATATCTGGGATTTTTAATACTGGCTTTGATGATAACCGGATGTTCCGGAAGCCGACAAGCAGCGGACAGCAACGAAGCCTTGAACCAATGGATCACTGAAGGAAGCTACGAAATTGAATCGCAATGGGCATCACCCATGGCAACACAAGCATTTATGGCAGTCGCCAATACGAATATTCTAGGCCCCGGAAATACGGGAAACCGAATCAGTTTGATAGGAAACCCAAATCATTTAAGAATTTACAACGACAGTATTGATGTAGATTTGCCGTTCTATGGCGAACGCTTTATGGGCGCAGGATACAATCAAAATAATGCCGGGATCCAGTTTAAGGCACCAGTGAAGAATTATGAGGTAACTACCAAAAACGGTTTTTATCAAATCAAGTTTGTAGCTAGTGATAAAACCGAATCCTATAATGTGATCCTTAATCTATTTCCGAACGAAACGGCAAGCATTGCTGTGAATAGCAGTCAGCGTGCGGCCATACGGTATCAAGGTAATGTACTGGCCTTTGATCCTGATGCTAACGAAGAAGAATAGTATTGTCCTTAGCGTTTTTTCAACACAAAAGGAACTAACAATGCAGCCATGGTGCCAACAACAATACCACCAATGGCGCCAAGTTGTAAAGCGTTCAATACATTATGAGTATCCAAAAAGTAAAATCCGAATACAAACAGGCTTACTGCTATAAAAGTGATCAGGAAAATCTTAATACGTTGTGTCATCGTTTTTTCTTTAAGATAAAACACAATCCTCATTCAGCAAACCATTCTATTTGTAAAAGCGCTAATTATAAGAGGATTATAACACAAGGAGCGTGTGACGTTAAATTCTATAACAATGGGTTGGACAATCTATTAAAGCTATTGAATTATTCTATTTTACATAATGTAAATTATAATTCAAATAATATTATTGACGAATATGCGAATTGCTGCTAAAATGCCATTTTTTCCAATAGCTTATAAATCGTTTATTCTGTACAATGGCCCAGAAATTTTCAAATACGCGATTCTCAGCGATCGACCAATTCAGTATTAAAACTGAAAATTTAAGATGAGTTGCTGTATAAAAACCATACTGATGGCGTTTTTATTTAGACGGAACTTTTTCTGAAGCTTTGAATCTAAAGTTTAGCTTAGGATTTCAGATGTTTCAAATACCAATGATCTGTGAAAATGTATTCTTGTTTGGAAAGGTTTACCGTGTGAAAATATCTGTTTTATAGCCCAACAAGGTTCAGTATGCTCATTTGCATAAAATTGCGTTGTCCGATCGTGCCCAGTAGAAAACTATTATAAACAAGGTTTAATATAATACATAGCCTATTTTCAACACACCCTATAAACTAAAAATATAGTTTATAGGGTGTGTCATGGACTTTACAACGTATTCTGCCTGGCTTTGTATGCGCTTTACCTGGGCTTTGATACGTGTGAACTACGGATCAAGCTTGAGTGAACCTCGGGTAAACTACGGGTGAACCTCTATGGATTTCAGGGTTTTCTTGAGAGTAACTGATAGCACAGCCGCTTTATGAAGCACTTAGTAGATCGCAAGGCACTGCATTGCGTTATGTGCCGGAAAAACTTCTAGGATGTCATTGCTTTCCTGACCAAAACGAATGCCCAACCATACGGTATGTGCTGTTTTTTTGGCCACTGTTTTCATCGAAAACATAGGATTTGGATCCTCCAGGTATGCCCAGGTATATTGATCGCTGCTGTAAAACGGCAGGTTAAATTCTAAAGGTTGCGGAATGTCGTCAATGGCTATCGGCGGTGTGAGCATACGCACAAGTTCGAGCGCTTCAGCATCTAATTCTGAAGTGTATTGCTGCCGCTTTTGATCATAAGTGAACGGCATAAGATTGTAACGAATCAACAACAAATCAAAATGTGTAGCGTGCTCGGGTGCAACTAGATGCTCTTTTTTTAGGCCGGCAAAATCGACTAATACGCTGATGGCATCCGCATCTAGTTTGGGTTGAAAACGCAGTCTATCGCTTAACTTGTTTTGTTCGTTCAATTCTAAACCCACCAGTGTTTCCGGAGCATTACATGCATTGAGGCTGCGCTCGCCCTTAACTCCCCTACCCGCTTTTACCAATTCCAAACAGCGGCTTGTGAGTCGGCTATTGAAGCTATAGTCTTTAAATTCGTGTACATACGGTAACAGCCCCATACGAATGGCCTTGGCGTAGGAAGAAGCTCCACCAAATTCTTTATTGTTTTTACGAACCTCCTCGTAGCGCGGGTCGGTATTGATGCGTTCTTTACTGGGCGGCGCCGCTTTTCTACATACCCATTTTCCATTAAGGGTGTAATAGGTAATCCCGTCAATGGTACCTTTAAATGCCCCGAGGTTTGATGTTGGTTTTGCCATGACCTTTAGTTTTAAAACACTAAGGTATAATCAAATCCGGCTAAATTCAAGTTTAATCCATTGAATTTTAATCACTTATGTGTGTTTTTAGGAATTTAACAAAGGGGATGCCAGGACTTTTGAGAACTTGTGATTTAGAAAGGAGGTAAATTATTGATAATGTATTGGTTACATCATGATATTCGTACACGCGATACAATCGCGCGGTAACGAAAAATATGATAAACTAATTCAATATTAATGACTAGAAAAGTCACAGCATAATCACAACCGATTACACCTCAAAATACCAAGCAACAAATGACAATGTCAAGAACAATATTGGCACTGAACTGATCAGTGTCCAAACTAAGCTTTTTTTCCAGTTTGCCCCCTCTCCAGAAATTAAAAGGGAATTGATCAAAGAAGCCAAAAAAGTACCGTAGAACAAAACTATCGATATAAGCTGACCGTATTGATAAATCCATCTTAATCTTGAATTGAATCGAAAACCTTCAGTAAATAGGTTTAGAGCGATGCTCAACAGAAAAAGAAAACATATAAGCGCAGCAAATCTTTGCGTCCAGCTTAGTTGCTTTATGATTCTTAAGGTTCTCTTTATTGAAATCATTCCTTATTGGATGCAAAAATTCATTTATAACTAAAATACCGAACTTATAAAATAAATTAGCACACTTCCATAAGTGTATAGGCAGCTGAAGGCAGTGCCTAAAATCAAAAAAAGCTCTCTAAAGCGTTGAAGATGTAATCTATTATTCAAATAATACCAGTCAAAAAGCTCTAATAAAGTACCCAAAGAATAAAATAGATTAGCTCCAATCCCCCAAATGATAATCACTAAAGTATCGCAATACGACCAGTCATAAGTCGTGGCAGTCAACATCTTGTGTAAACCCAAGCCTCCCGAGAGGCCCACAAGAATATTATAAACCCATCTTTTGGATTCCCACCACTTTATATTTGATTTTAATTGTTCTAAAGTCATTTATGGATACCGCCAAAAGATTTATTGTCCTTAGACTTATTTAAGAATTAATAATTTGGCCTGGCCAGGATTACGCTAAGAGGTTTTATTCAAACCTATCAGGTATCTTCTAAATTTTAAAGATAGGTAACTGTCACGTATATTTTCACGGCATTGAGGATTAAAGGTGTTTATAACTCCTGATCTATTTCTTTTAAGATGGTATCAATTTCTTTTCTTACTCCTCCTAAAAAAAAGTCAGTATTTGCTGCCCTTATGGTTAGATAATAGCCTAACATGTAATTTTCAAATTCAGAAGACTCAAATAGCGTTCTATTATCTTTAGTCGCGGATATAGATTGGTAATTCAGACTAACTTTTCCAGTATCTGTTATCACCTGTTTTATGGAACCATTTTTTTGTAGAAAGTCTAGTGTCTTCTGCATGTCTGAAAATGCAAAATTCTTTTGAATATCAAAAAAGGCTAACGAACTTTTAAAAGCTGCTAAGTGCTGCCTTAATTGATTATTCAATATCAGGTTTAACTTTCCCGAGGCTATTATATCATCTAGTACGCCTGTGGCTGGCTGATAAGCGATACCATAGCCAAATACATTATACATTTTTTCTGATAACTCCTGATCTCCGGTTGCCGCTAAAATTTCAGGGTCAAATAATTGTAATAATTCTTCAACGGCTCTGAAATTCCTTGTGTTATTTTCAATAGACTTCTCGATCTTTTCAAAATTGGTTTGAAATTCTGATCGAAGCGACAACAGATATTCCCGCTCTAGATCTCTTTCACTGTTGTAGTTATTAAGATTATTTATTTGAAGGGCAATCAAGATTCCAATAATCACAAGGATTATTTCTCCGATAGCATACTTTAAATATTTTCTGGTTTTTCGTTGGGCAAGTAGGTCTTGGCGAATTTTCCTGAAGATTTTCATTGGTGATTGGTGTTAATAGGATTAAAGATAACCGCTACCCCACACAAATACAACTGAATATCAACACTATAAATAAATTCTTACTATGTGAGTGGTCGCAATCTCGGAAGCCCATTGTTCAAAAGGAATACTTCGGTTGGTATAGCGTAATTTCAATTCTTCGTAGATAAAAGCATTTTCAATCAATCTGCCAATTCTATTTTTTGAGTAATCCGTAGACAATATTGATTGGAAATAATATCTGGCCAATCAACATGACCAAAGCGCTTAAAGTTATGGCTGCAGTTAAGTTGTTATTGAATGCATATGCTAAAGGATCTAGGCTATAAAAATAGGGTAAAATCCAAAGCATTAAAATTCCACCAAAAGTCAGTATCAAGTGTATCACACTTAGCCATGTCGCTGGTTTTTTGTTTGCTTTTGTCATCGCCCAATAGCTTATTCCGATGATCGCAAAGAGTATGGAAATCAATAGCGCCAGATGCCAATAATTTATAATCACGTAGGTGTCGTGTATATTGATATCTAACACCGCTCCTCTGCTTAGAAACCCCAAAAGCATCACTGGCAAAATAGCCAGTAAAAACGGTTTGTACGGTTTTTTAATAAGCCTATTCATGCTGTTTTTTATCGGCATTCTTTAAGGTATACCACGTTGTCAACGTCATAAAACCTCCAAAAACCAAGAAATTAAATATAAATTTCCAAAGGCTGAATTCCTGATCTTCAACATAGTCAGATGCGGCCATCACGGCAGCATAAAAGCATCCTGCGAGGATACCGATACTAACAATGGAATAATAGCGTTTTTTCATCTTCTAATATTCGGTTTTATCTTCTTTTGTTGCCCATTCCTGAAACGGTGTGATCGCAACTTCGGGAGCCAATTGTTCAAAGGGAATGCTTCTGTCGGCGTAAGGTAATTTCAATTCTTCGTAAATAAAATCATCGTCAAAGCCTATGTGGGCTGCATCGGTTTTGGTGCTTCCGTAATAAACCTTTTCCGGCCGTGCCCAGTAGATCGCACCTAAACACATAGGGCAAGGCTCGCAGGAGGTATATATCGTACAGCCTTCTAATTGAAACGAACCTAAGTTTTTACACGCATCGCGTATGGCCGTGACTTCGGCGTGCGCCGTAGGATCATTGGTCGACGTAACTTTGTTGTTTCCTTTGCCTATGATCTTTCCGTCTTTTACGATCACACAGCCAAAAGGTCCGCCCTCATTGTTTTGCATTCCTTTAAGCGCCGCGGTTACGGCTTCTTGCATATAGTGTTTATGATCCATTATTAGTGTTGTTTTGGGTAAAGATAGCTTTTAGATAGTAGATTAAAGATAAGAGAACATAGAGAAAAGCAGGGATTGAGATACGGAGGGATTAGTTTGCAGTCGCCAGTCACAGTTACCAGTAGCAGTTGGCAGTGCGCGTTGCTTGTTTTATTTCAGATCAAAAGATAGGCAGGTACTGATTTTGAATAAACTAGAACTTCTATTTGTACTCCTTTTCTTTTTTGCATCGCCCAAAAAAGAAACAAAAAAGTCTAGGCTTACAGAAGCTTCTCTAAATTTTATGTTCACTTCGCTGCATGCGCTTAACTCGGCCGCAGGCCTCAAACAGAACCGCCTGCTACGCTACGCTCACTGCAAATTTAACAAGAATCTTCTGATAGGCCGCTGCTGACGTTCTAAGAGACTTTAGATTCCAGAATTGAGATGTTAGATAAGAGAATAAATAGAAATGACAGGGATTGAGATACAAAATAGGAAATACGAAGTGATTAGTTTGTAGTTGGCTTTAGCAGTAGCAGTTGGCAGTCACAGTTGGCAGTGCGCGTTGCTTGTTTTACTACAGTTCTAAAAGGTAGGCCATTGCTAAAGTTTAATTAAACTTGAACTTCTATTTGTATTCTGTTCTTTTGACTTGATGCCAAAGAACCAACCTGCCTGCCGGCAGGCAGGAAAATCAAGGCTTATTTTTACATCTTTGAAAACTATGCAAATCCTTTATCCTGCGGATAGCAAACGGCTGCGCTAGGCTATCCTCCGCACCCACCGCTGCAGGTTTTACTTGTTTTGCTACAGATGTAAAAAGTAGGCCGGTTTTAATTCAGTAAGCAGTAACAGTTGGCAATAGCAGTCTTTAGTTTTCAGTTTACGGTTTTCTGTATTAAATATTCATACCCGAAGAGTTTCCTGTTCTTTTTCTTCAGTATAGTGAGAAGGCTTCGTTAAAAATTTTTGAAGCCTTGGAGAAAATTTAGGAGTCTTCTTGCGGTTTTCGCCCTAAGGCGAAAAATACCTAAGAAATGTGCTTTAATTTAATGATTATTTTAATTCTGCTTACTATGAGCATATTCAATCTGACCTCTTCAAACAATAAGAAATACAGATTAAAAAGGGTCTTTTCTTTTCTGCATCCGACGACCGCAGGGAGAGGAATGCATCTGTTGTGCTATGTAATGATTTTAGTAGAATTATTTCAAGCAAAGAAAATGAATGAACATCATAAGGAGTAACTATTACTCAATCATCTATTATTAATGATGCTGTATAAGCCTTTTGAAAAGCTTGGTTGCGATGCTGAAACGAGTTCAGCATGACAAAAACAGGCCGATGCTTTTCTACTAATAATACATTCTAAAGTCTAAGTATTTACAGGCTTTATAGTGTTTTTCGTGCAGAAGCTCTACGACATTCACGAGGTCGTCGTCTTCGTTAAACAAGTTGAAGTAGACTTTGTCGAGGTTGGCACTGCTTAATCCGTTAAAAGCGTGGCCATAACCCGAAACTGCTTTTGCATTGGTAATATCTAAGAAATATTGGGCTTTTTCCTCGTCTAGATCCAAGACTTTGGCATTAGAAAAGTGAACGATTTTACCTCTCAATTTTCCTTCAAAAAGTTCTGCGATCTCCTGAAGATCGTAGTTATATCCGTTTAGAGAAATACTGTTGGCCTCGCCGGTCATAACGAGATAAATTATTTCATATTCCTTAAAATAATGATCGTCCATAATCAGCGTGTTTAAGCTCTCCTCCAGACCTTCAATCGTATCGCAGGTTTGATAAATACTGGCCACACCAAACTGAAGCGCCAACTCTTCCAGACTTTTTTGAACTTCGGTAAATTGGTCGATCTCGACATCTGCAACCCCTTCTAAACAATAGATGAACTTTTCAGGATCCTGATCATAGTTTTGGGGTACTTGCGTTCTTTTTTCCAGCATTTTTAGCGTCTTATAGGAATTTGTGCAAAGTTAGTATTTACGATGTGGCTTGCTCCATAACCTGATCAATAGATTGTGGGTGTCGTGAGCTTTTTGAAACCTCAATTTTCTTGGATCAAAAACTACAACATGCGATAAAACCTGTAACCTTCTCGGGATTAGTGCGGTATGCGTAAGCCATTCAGATTGTGAATATCTATCTGGATTTTAGAAGGGTCTGACCTTGCTAAACAATTATTTTTGGCGTCCAAAAATTTGATTTATGAGTGTAATCTGGTACGAATGCAAAGTGAAATATCCTAAACTCGATGAAGTTTCAGGAACTAAAAAATTAAAAACAGAACCGTTTCTGGTAGATGCGGTTTCTTATACCGAAGCAGAAAAGCGCATTACCGAAGAAATGCAATTATACCTGAGTGATGGCGAAGGCATCTTGATCACCAACATTAAAGTGGCCAATTATGCAGAGATCCATCCTTTTGAAAATGCAGACCGTTGGTTTAAAGCTAAAATTTCTTTGATCGCTTTTGATGAAGAAAGTGGAAAAGAGCGCAAAACCAATGAATATCTACTTGTTCAGGCCAATGATGTCAAAGAGGCTTATGAGAATACGATGCATGCGATGAAGGACACGATGGGCGATTTTAATATCCCGTCTATTGCCGAGTCTCCTATCGTTGATGTGTTCCCGTATTTTACCGGGGAGGAAGAAAACTCAGAACGTCTGGAGGAATTTATGCGTTTAAAAGAATCGGTTCCTGCCGATAATGCAGAAGATGAAGCTTTAGCGCTGGAAGATTCTTTGACTGAAGCAGAGTAACTTCACATCACAAAATAGAAAAAGCGCAAGAGAGTCTCCTGCGCTTTTTTATAATTCATTCTAACGTAATCTAGAAAACGATCACATTCTTGCCGATGCTTTTTCCGCTTTCCTGAAGCTTGTGTGCTTCTTTAAGGTTCTCAACGCTAAAGCCTTCAAAGGTGGTAGTCAGCGTGGTCTGTAAAGTTCCATCTTCTAAGAGCTGCGCAAGATGATTTAAAATATCGTGTTGTCGTTGCATATCTTCAGTTTGATGCATCGATCGGGTGTACATCAATTCCCAAGAGAAGGTAACGCTCTTATTCTTGAGCAGATTCAAATTTAGGGGTTCGCTGCTTCCTGTAATGCTTACGATATGCCCTTGGGGTTTGATCAGTTCGGCAGCAGTTTCCCAGTAGCTTTTAAGATCTACACAGTCAAAAATAAAATCTACCTGCTCAAACCCTTCTGCTGCGAGTTGGTCTTTGAGTTCGTAATGATCAACCACATAATCGGCACCCATTTGTTTACACCAGTCTTGTGTTTCTTCACGTGATGCTGTCGCGATCACGGTAAGGTCGGTTAGTTTTTTTGCTAATTGAATTGCTATAGAACCTACACCTCCGGCACCGGCCAAAATGAGTAAACTTTTACCTTTGTCTGTAGCCGGATTGTATTTAAAGCGGTCAAATAGGGTTTCATAGGCCGTCAATCCCGTCAAAGGAATCGCTGCGGCTTCTGCGATGCTCAGATTCTTAGGCTTTCTTCCCACGATACGTTCGTCAACCAATTGATATTCGGCGTTGCTTCCGCTTCGCGTTAAATCACCTGCATAGAATACCGCATCTCCCACGTTGAAAAGAGCGACCTCCGCTCCTACTGCTTCTACGATGCCTACCGCATCCCAACCAATGATCTTAGGCGTATCTAAAACCTGATCTTTTACAGCATTCTGACGTATTTTATAATCCACAGGATTCACCGAATTGGCCTGAACTTTTACGAGCAGATCACGCCCTTCAGGCTTTGGAACCTCTGTTTCAAAGGCTATAAAGCTGTCTTCTTTTGTAATAGGTAATGATTGTTTAAATCCAATCGCTTTCATCAAATTGTATTTTTTTTGGTTATTGGCGTGCCAAAGCCTTTAGTAGGCTAAGGCTTGCCCAGTGGCAATTTATATAGGTAAAATTACTCCATAGCTTCTTGAATGATGCGTTCTTCGGTAATCCCCATTTTTTTTAAATCATTGATCACAGATTCCATCATAGGTGGCGGACCGCAAACGTAGAATTTCTTAAGCGTTGTGGTGTTGATGTGTTTATTTAAAAAAGCTTTATCTATGTACCCTGTAGCATAGTTCGTGTCTTTTTCATCAGAAAGAATATTGATAAAATTCTCTTCTAAAAGTGCTTCGAGTTCAGGTGCATAGATGATATCTTCTTCCTTTTTATTGGCAAACAACAATTTATTCCCGTTTACTTTCCCCTCTTGCTCTAAGTGTTTGAAGATTGCAAGAAAGGGTGTGATCCCGGCTCCCCCGGCAATAAAAACTCCGGTTCCTTTATAAGAAATCGCGCCCCAGGAATCTCCAATGATCAACTCGTCACCATTTTGGAGCGTTCCCAATTTTTCAGTCACCCCGTTATGCTCGGGATAGGTTTTAATGGTGAATTGCAAAACTTCTTCTTCAGGAAGGTTGGTAAACGTAAAAGGCCGCTTCTCCTCTTTCCATTTACCTTTATTGATCGCTACTTCTGTAGCCTGACCCGGTTTAAAGCTATAGCCTTCGGGTTTTTGGGTCTCGATGTACAAAACATCGTGGTTGATAAAGTGAATTTCATTGATCTTTACGGTGTAACTCATAGTTAACTTTAGTTGGTTTTCATTAAAGTTAACAAGAACTAAGGTTTTGTACTACCAAGGTTTTCTTAAGGTTGTCGTTAATGTTTTGTTAGGAAGCATAGGTTTGAACACAAAAAAAAGGTTGAACATTTTAATAGCATTCAACCTTCCAATCGGCATTCTTGAGTTTTTACCAACTAATACCTTTCCACCAATTGATTGTCTTTAAACAAGGCTCCAACAAAATTATTCTGTTTCATATTTACGAGAATGTATTGCCCGTTTGCTTTTGGACCTACCGAAATATAAGCCGCTTCGTTTGCGCCATTGTCGGTCATTGTGATACTGAATTTGAAATATGGCGTTTGTTGTTCGGTCTCTACCGGTGGCATAAAAAAGTCTGAAGTTTTGGTATCGATGTGCATCATTTCACCATAGGTAAATCTTCCGCCTTCGAACTTACCTGAAATAATGGTGTTATTCTGAAAATAGATCCCGTAATCGTCTATGCAATCTCCAGAAATACACGTAGCATCTGCAATATCCTGTGGTGTAAAGGTTTTACGACTAAACACCTGCCCCTTATCGTAGCTGATCAATTCTCTTGAAAATCCTTGTGGGGAGCGCACCTCTCTGATGTGATCTCCTATTTTAATTCCTTTATCAAACAGGCCTGAGGTTCGTCCTTCTCCCTCATCATACACCGTAAATCCGTCCGGTTTACCTTCTTTAAAGTTGGAATAATAATAATCACTGGCTTTATTCTGGCTGTAGCCCACACCGTTATACAACCCATTTTGATAGAAACCGTGATACACATCGCCGGTTGCTTTGTTGTAATAAAAGCCATAACCATTTTGACAATCGCCTTTGGTACAAGGAGCTTCTTGTGCAAAGCTTACTGTACATAGAAAAAATAAACTGCTTAGAATAAATGTTTTCATAATTGAGGTTTTTTACTCGGTAAACGAGGTTGAGATTCTTTAGTTTTTACGTTTTAAAACTAGAAACTCTGTCCTCACTGTTCAATACGGCAATTGCCTTATTGGCGCCGCTAAAGGGTTTTATACTCCGAGGCTTGCCTCGAAATTGAAAATTCGTTTTCAATCAATGCCTCATGGGCCTTCCTTGAGGTAGTTTACTTACCCGTGTAGATGAAGGGTGCCCAATATTGCGGACTCGACAGATCTGCATATTTATTATAGACTCCGTTAATGAATTCGCGTTTAACTTCGGTGCTGGCGGTGAGGTAGTCTTTATTTTCTTGAAAGATCTTGTAATACAGACTTTTTGTGTAAATACTGGTACCATAATCATTTACAGACCAAAGTGTGGTTAAGGTTGAATTTGCTCCGGCCATTAACATAGCCTGATTGAGTCCTTGAACTCCATCTCCCGGAACTAACTTTCCTAAACCGGTTTGACAAGCACTAAGAAACATAAAATCGGTTTTGATATCTAGTTGAGCCATTTCTTTTACCGTGAGCATTCCATCCTCACCATCTTTTGGATAAGAATACACCGAAAATGCGATCCCACTCAAGTTAAAAACAAACGGATGTGTCACTGCGTGACTTGATAAATGAATGCTTCGGTAGTGGTGTAATGCTCCTTCCCTACTCATTTTTTTAAATTCGTTTTCGGTCATTTGAGTATCCAGACGCAAATCGGTTTTTGGCACCAATTCATTTATGGCAAGCACTTCGGCTTTTGCTCCTTCCAGATAATTCATCGCTTCGCTAGAAAAGGTTGCAAACGCATAATCTAAAGGTTCGTTTTTCTGTAAAGATGCTTCTACATCGAGTTCCAGACGTTTTATGTCTGCCGCTGATTTTAGTTGACGCCCGGAATTTGCACGCTTTTGATATTTGGCATCGCCAAAGGCTAGCACATTCTTCTCATAATTGGTTTTAGGCCGCTTGCGCAATGCGACAAGCGTACTCCCGGCAGGAATATAGCCAATTTCATAATCTTCAACGAGATAGCGCCCTTCAGCGTTTTTAAAACTTTCAAAAGGCAGAAAATGAAGTACTGCGTCTGCCGCAATATAAATACGCTTCTTGTCTTTAAACCAAGGTTCTATTCGGCTGAACAAATCGGTATAAAAGGAATTGGCAATGTAATCTCGATAGGCCGCATCAGTATATTCTTCACGTACTTCTCCGCCTTCGTTAGGATTTAAGAAATTGCGATAGAGTTCTGCCAGAAGAACAAACTCCCCCTTCTTGTATTGATTGAACCCTGCTTCATCCTGATTTCGGTATACGGTATATTCCGGTTGACGAAGTTCGCGTCGTGCCATAACCTCCTCGATAGCTCCAATTTCTGCATTACGCTCTACATAAACCCGCATTAATGCTCCATTGGTACTGATGTACCTATACTTAATGTCGTTCTTCGTAATCACCGCAGCCATATAAACGCCTTCATTGATATTACCGCGCATCACATCTACATAATAGATCAAGGCTTCGTCAGCCTCTAAAACGCTCTGTATTTCGCTAAGACTTAATGGAGGCATTTGATTTTGTGTAGCGAGGAGTCCGTTTGCTTTTAACTCCTCCATAACAGCAAAGATTTTTTCCTTCTGATTACTTTCAAAAAGGCAAGCGATCAAGTTTCCGCCTATTTTAGTAAAAAGATCAAGCTGTGCTGTACGTTGTGTTCCCTTTGCTGAGACCACCTTTGGCTTTTGAAGTTTAAAAGCTTTTTCATAAAAAGGAACTGCTTCAGCATATTCTTTCTTCATTCCCAACTGCAAACCATAATTATATAGCTCAATAATGTCTGTTGAATTTATATTGGTTTCAATTGCTGATGATTTATCCATATAAAATTTCAATGTCTGAAGATTGCTAGGCAGTGTTTTACCAAACTGAGGATGTTCTGTATAGCCGTTTTGTTTCATATAATTGACACCAGCTTCAGCATATTGAAGTCCTTTCTCTCTGTCTCCACCATAGGCTAATGCGCGAGATACATTGTAGTAGGCATTCATTTTTACATCAGGATTTGTCACCTTGTCTATAAAATTTTGGCCACTTTTTGCCAGCGTAAACGCCTCTTTATAACGCTCTAATTGGACTAAAGAAAACAGCTGATTGTTTAATGCAAGCATTAAGGTCGAATTGGAATAGGTAAATTGGGGCAACTCATTGCGCATGATGACCGCAAGTGTAATATTCTCCTCATAATTTCTGTTAACCTCATTGATCTTTGAAAGGATATCATAGAGTTTAAATTTCATCATCGGAGCAGTTTGTGGATTCAAAAATTGTTGTTTAAGCTCCGGAATTAAAACATGAGCTTGTTGCCAATTATTCCAAAATGTAAGAATGGCAAGGGTTTCTAAGGCTACATTGTAATAGCTTACGGGAAAGTTACCGGCATTCATTTCCTGTTTTACCGGTTCTAATACCTTCAAATAATGTTCTGGCCCTTTTTGTATAATATCTTTTGAAGAAGCGCTGTATATAGGATTAAACTTTTCCCAAAAAACCAACATATTCTGAGAAGCCTCAGTTTTATAAACATCGAACATAGTTTGAGCCTGCTGCGCTTGGGAAGCAGTGAACGATTTTTTATAATAGTCAAGTGCACCTTCCAAATAGGTCACAGATCTTTTGAAATCTTCCGGTGGATGTGGGAAATAACTGTATTCCCAAAACAACTGTTTTGCACGAAGTAGATCTTTTGCAAAAAATGCATACGCAATAGCCGACTGTGCCAGACGATCATAAATCGGTTCCATATCATAGGCCGTCTGAATGAGTTCTACTCCAATAAGCGATTCTTGAGGCAAAGCTGCTCTACTAATTCCCACATCAAAATAGAGGTCGGTATTCGTGTAATACCTATCGATCAACTTAAAACCAACATTAAAAGCTTCCTTATGATTGCCTGCTTTTTTTAAGGCTGTAAATTGGGTATAACTTTGATTCCTGGTGATGTCATAAGGTCCCTGTGCCCATAGCGAGGAGCTAAAGACGAGTACTAGTATAAGTATTCTCATAGATCGTAGTTTTTACGATCTCAAGGTAAGATTAGACATTGTGTACTATCAATACGGCAACTGCCCTATTTAAGATGCTTACCATATTGCTGCATCAGCAGTTGTAGTTTTGGAACAATATAGGTTTTACAAAAGGGCTTCTCCGGATCGCTTTTGTAATAATCGTGCAGACTTTCCCTCGAAGCTTGAAAATGTTTAAAAGCTAAAACCTGAGTAATTAGAGGTTGCTCAAAGTGTTCTTGCAACTGTGCTCGTATGCGTTGGGCATCCCGTTTTTGTGCTTCGGAATAAAAGTAGATTGCAGAACGATATTTGGATCGAAAACTATGATTTGAAGTGCTTTTATGCGTGTGCAAATGAATCTCGATCAGCATCTCTAACGGAATTATTTCAGGTTCAAAATGAACGATGACTGCTTCTGAAAACGCATCATAAGGTACTGCTGAAGCCACATAGCCTTGCTCTACTTTTTCAACTCCGTTCAAGGCTTGAAAGACTGCTTCGGTGCACCAATGGCAACCGCCGCCAAGGGCTATTTTATGAAAGCGTTTATTCATCATTTATAATGCTGACATTTTGGAGAAAATCAAGTACTTTTTCCTCTGGCATTTCACAGGGTTTTAGCAAGATTTCGGTATTGGTAACGTATACATTGAGACTCACAAAATCGGTACCCGCGAGTTCTTCCGCATAGATCTTTGTACTTTTTCCGTTGTTGAAATCGCTGCGCGTAATACCGTATTTTTTGCCGTGATAGATTCCATAGGAATATCCAGGAAGGATTTTATTTAAAAGTTGAATCATAAGATCACGAACTACAAGAAAGCATAGAGCAACCTACTTTATCCCGTGCCCATTCCGGGCGCTTGGCAAACCATTTTTCGTACTCCGGTTGGTTATCGTATGGTTTTTTTAATACTTGATATAATTCGTCGATCAAGCTAAAATCTCCCTTTTCAGCGGCATCGATCGCCAGCTGCGCCATATAGTTACGCAACACATATTTAGGGTTGGTCGCGTTCATTCTCTTGTTACGTGCCTCATCATTTTGTTGATCTTGCTGCAAACGCGCTGCATAAGCCTCAAACCATTGTTTCCATTGGGTTTTAACAGCTTCCGAAGTATTTTCTAGATCATATAAAGCATCTTCAATCAAGTTCCATCCATCAACGGAAGCATCCTTTTTAAATGCTGCCAATTTCCTAAAGAAAATCGTCATATCGGTTTCTGTTGCCAAGAGGCAGTCTTCTAAGTCTGCAATGAGCTTTAAATCGGTTTCCTGTGGTGCTTCTAGCCCGAGTTTGTCAGCCATCATTTGAAAAGATTTCTGAGCATAATCTTCTTTGTACCGATCTAAAATTTCTTCAAAACCTTCGGCATCCTCTACCAGAGGGAAAAGCGCATTGGCCAATTGATACAAATTCCATAAGCCAATATTGGGTTGATTTCCATAGCGATATCGCTTGTGTTGCCTGTCGGTAGTATTGGGTGTCCAGCCCCAATCAAAACCTTCTAACCAACCATAAGGTCCGTAATCGATCGTTAGGCCAAGAATCGACATATTATCGGTATTCATCACACCGTGCACAAAGCCCACGCGCTGCCAGTGTATGATCATCTCGAGCGTGCGCGCTGAAACTTCAGCAAAGAACTTCAAATAGGTTTCTTTAGAAGGAGCGCCTAACTCTGGAAAGTAATTTTTAATTGTAAAATCAACGAGCTTTTGTAACCCTGCGACGTCATTGCGTGCGGTAAAAATCTGATAATTTCCAAACCGAAGAAACGACGGCGCCACACGACACACCACTGCTCCTTTTTCATATGCGGGATTCCCGTCATACATCACATCCCGTAAAACCGAATCTCCTGTCAAAGCCAGAGACAATGCACGTGTAGTCGGGATACCCAAATGATGCATCGCTTCACTCATCAAATATTCCCGAATGCTCGAGCGCAAAACGGCCAGACCATCAGCAGATCGGGAATACGGGGTCTCCCCTGCTCCTTTCAGTTGCACCGCCCAATGCTTGTCGTTATGATCGATCTCAAAGAGATTGATCGCACGCCCATCTCCCAACTGACCGGCCCAATGCCCAAACTGATGTCCGCCATACAGCATCGCATAAGGATGCGTCTCAGGCCAAACGGCATTTCCGGTAAACACGTTGAGAAATTCTTCAGTATGTGCTTCCTCTTTTGAAATTCCTAAGGCTTCAAGCATTTCATCAGAAATATGTATTAATTCTGGTTTTGCTGTTTCTTTAGGAGTAACAAAGGAATAATAACCCTGCATCACCTGCCTTCTCGAGTTTTCGAAATTAGGATCTGCCGGAAGTTGATCGGTAAAAAGGTTATTCAGGTTGAAATGCATACGTCTGGATTTTACGTGTAGGTATTCAGTCGGTTTTAAAGATGAAACTTATCAAAATGAATGCTAAATGCAAAAGCCCGGCAACAATAGATGCTGCCGAGCTTTCAACTCAATGTATTATGGCTAATACTTAATTTCCTCTCAAAACAGAATATTCAAATTCTGATTCCTCATCTAATCGACCCCGGTCGTCAAATTTCTTATACACACTGGAGATGTTTTCAAAGTTTAAAGTCCATACTTCCTTAGGTTTTTGAGCAGCTTCAGAAGCTTCCATTTTATACGAAGTGATGCGTACATTATTCAGGTTATAAATGAGATATTCATTGATACCGTCTGAAGCGCTTGACGCAAAGGTCAATTCAACGTTTCCAAGCTTCTTATTTTTAGCAATACAATCCAGCATCGCATTGGTTGCAAGGTCGGTTTCTTTGCTTATTGTAATTCCAGAGAAGGAAGTGCGTGCGCGCATTCTCCCTGAAAGTGCAGCATCTGGGATACTAACTTCCCAAGAAACACCGCTTACAATGATCTCATCTTCGTGATCTTGTTGTTGCGATTCCCCGTCAATATCAGGAAGTTTAAGATACATTGTTGTTTGCGCACTTAAAGTCGCAAAGGCTAAAATAAATACGAATATCAAGGTGACTATTACACGTTTCATAGTAGATGTTTTAATGCTGCCAAGGTAGAGAGAATAAAAGCTCGTGGAGTCAGGGTTTTTCCCCTAATCGCAGGGTTAAATTCATGAAATTTAGATGGAGGGATTCCCTTTCACTTAATCTTAATACTTAGTATTAAACTTATATTAAAGTATTTAGGTTAATTGACAGTGGAACAGGCTTTGCGTACCTTAGAGGTATAAACTAAAAAAGAAAGAATTATGACAACTAGAAATCAAAATGCAGGAATCGCAGCAGCACTCTTAGGATTAGCAGGAGGACTTTTTGCATGGTGGAGATATAATAATGCAACCCCAGAAGAAAAAGAGCGCCTAAAAAACAAAGTCAATGAATTGGGTACTAAATTAAAAGATACCTATACTGAAGTAGAAGATACCGTATCTGACAATGTTGCAACCTTAAAAAATAAACTTGCTAAGGAACAAGCAAAAGTGGAAGAGGAAATAGAGCAAATAGCTAGCTAAAATCTCCATTTATAGTATTGAAAAGCGACCTTATGGGTCGCTTTTTTTATGGGTCTTGCTATAGGTTTTAATTCTTCCAGACATACCAGAGATAATTTACTTATTTATATGCGTTTAAAGAAAACCCTTATTTTGGATCTACTGCAGCATATTTTGCTAAGAATACCACTGAATTTTTTGCGTATGTACGCTATACTGTGGCTAAACATCTCTTTTTAAAAGCCAAAGCCGGCTATGCTATAACAAGAAGCTACAAGGTTTTTGAATAAAGTGATAAAGTAGCTTTAGGGCTAAGTTTATTCTTTTTGGGAGATGATCGCAATCAATTGAATATCCCACTTCAAAAAGGGGCTTTATTTAAACTGGAGCTTGTGTATCGCTTTCCACTTTAAATGGAAAAAGCAGCTCTATTTTAGAACTGCTTTCCACAATAAACAATTAGGTCTTAGGGGACACCTAATTATTTTTATCAATATTAAACTCAAAGGGGTGAAAGAGTTTCAACAAACACTCAATTATCTTAACTCATAATTGTGATACAAATATCAAGTGTTTGATACAGAATATGTTTGACATTTATCAAATAATCATTCTAAGTCCATTTTTAAGAAAAATTTACAGTTTTGCACGTATTCGACTTAGGGTTTCTTGCGTAATTCCTAAAAAGGATGCGATATGGGCGAGCGGTACTTTTTGAATGATCTTTGGTTTAGTTTCAAGCAAATGCCTGTAGCGATCTTTGGCACTTTCAAATAAAATGGTTTCCATTCGCTGTTGAGAATATACCAGTGAAGTAGAAAGCATATTTAAAGCCAATTGGCTTATTTGGCTATGTTCTTTACTCAATTCCATTAAAGCGTCTTTATGCAACCCGATGACCACCGAATCTTCTAGCGCTTGAATCGTTAATTTGCTTGGTGTATGGTGAAAATAACTCTCTATCGAAAAACAAAACTCCTTCTCTGCCGCAAACCATTCGGTGATCTCCTTTCCATTTTTGTAATAGAATTGTCGGGCAAAACCCTGATCTAAAAAATAGATATAATTGCAAACCGCGCCTTGTTCAAGGATAAAATCGTTCTTCGCAACTTTGGTTACCACGATATACTCCTCCAACTGTTTCTTAGCGTTGGCATCTAACGGACTGAATTCTTCAAGGGCTCTAAAGTAAGCGTCTAGCATAATGAAATTTAAATACGGCAGCAAGATACAATTCCTACTGCAAAATGTACGATAATCTTAAGCAACCGGTTTTTGAAAAAATTATATAAACTTTTGTTATTCAATACTTAAAGGGGATTTCATGCCATCACAAAAATCTAAACACCCAAAATCAAGGTTTGAATAGTTCAAATTTAAGCCGAAGTTCGTTTGTCTTTATGCTAATTTTTAGGCTTTAATTATTATTTAACGAGAGAATTAGATTGACTTCGTTAACTTTAACATTTTCGCCTATTTGCGAAACTCCATTAACCACATACAAACCAAAATAAACGACATTTCATGGCAATCACTCCCTTTATCGATGATGAGAAAAATTGGTATAAAGACGCGATCATTTATGAACTTCACATTAAAGCCTTTTTTGACAGCAATAGCGATGGTATAGGTGATTTTGAAGGTCTGTTGCAAAAATTAGATTACCTCGAAGATTTAGGAGTTACCGCAATTTGGTTATTGCCCTTTTACCCGTCTCCTCTACGCGATGATGGTTATGACATCGCAGATTACTACAGCATCAATCCGTCATACGGGGAGGTTGAAGATTTTAAGCGCTTTATTGAAGAGGCCCATAAACGCGGTCTAAAAGTCATTACCGAATTGGTCATCAACCATACTTCAGATCAACATGAATGGTTTCAACGTGCACGTAAAGCACCTGCGGATTCAAAATACAGAGATTATTATGTATGGACCGATAATGTGGAAAAATATAAAGATGCACGTATCATTTTTACCGATACCGAACCCTCCAACTGGACTTGGGACGCAGAGGCCGAAGCCTATTACTGGCACCGTTTCTTCTCACATCAGCCCGATCTGAATTTTGACAATCCCGATGTACAGCAAGAAGTATTCAATATTATGGATTATTGGTGTGATCTGGGAGTTGATGGCTTTAGACTGGATGCTGTCCCGTATCTTTTTGAGCGCGATGGCACTAATTGTGAAAACCTTCCGGAAACGCATGTGTTTCTCAAAAAGTTAAGAGCACATATTGATGCAAACCACGATAATAAACTTTTGTTAGCAGAGGCCAATATGTGGCCTGAAGATTCTGCAGCGTATTTTGGTGATGGCGATGAATGTCATATGAATTATCACTTCCCCATTATGCCGCGTATGTTTATGGCAGTAAAAATGGAAGACCGCTATCCTATTATGGATATCATTGACCAAACGCCAGACATTCCGGAATCTTGCCAGTGGGCGATTTTCCTAAGAAATCATGACGAACTCACTCTAGAAATGGTGACCGATGAGGAACGGGATTATATGTATAAGGTTTATTCTAAAGATCCTAAGGCAAAGATCAATGTGGGGATCAGACGTCGTCTGGCTCCCCTACTCGACAACAACCGTAACAAGATCGAGCTGATGAATGTCTTGCTGTTCTCGCTACCGGGAACTCCGGTATTGTATTATGGTGATGAGATCGGGATGGGTGATAATTTTTATCTGGGAGACCGAGATGGCGTGCGTACGCCGATGCAGTGGACAGCAGACCGAAACGCCGGTTTCTCGATGGCCAATCCGCAAAAGCTATATTTACCTACGATCATTGATCCGCAGTACCGATCAGAATCGGTAAATGTTGAAGCACAGCAAATGAACCCGTCCTCTTTATTGTGGTGGATGAAACGGGTGATGCATATGCGTAAAAGCTTTAAAGCTTTTGGTCGCGGCGACATTCAGTTTTTATCGCCTTCTAATGCAAAAATTCTGGCTTTTACACGTAGCTATGAAGACGAGACCATTTTGGTACTTGCCAATTTATCGCGTTTCTCTCAAGCTGTAGAACTGGAATTGGATGACTATATCGACTATATTCCTGTCGAAGTTTTCAGTCACAATAAATTTCCTAGAATAACTAACAGACCGTACCTGTTTACACTTGCTCCACACGGTTATTACTGGTTCTCCCTGACGCAACGCGAGAGTGAATCGCAAGACGGACCACTTCCTCAAGTGAAAACTATTGACTGGGAACGGCTTTTTGATGCCAAAAACATCAAGTTGCTGGAACGCAAAATTTTGCCGGCCTATTTTAAAAGTAAATACTGGTTTGGTGACACCAGCCGCATCATTCAGTCGATGGAAATCACCAATATGTTGGATCTTTCCAAAGACGATCTTTTAGTCAAAAACCTGATCGTTGAAGTACATTTTAACGAGGGACTTCCTGAAATGTATCAGCTGCCGGTGAGTTATATCGCAAATTCATACGAAAGCCTTACGGAAGCGGTACCTCAAAAAGGTATTTTAGCCGAAGTACATTTTAAAGAAAGCTCAGGTATTCTGGTAGACTCGGTGTATGTCGAACCCTTCCGTGCGCAATTATTTTACAGTTTACAAGCCGGGGCTACGCTAAAATTTGGTAAAGAAAAACTGGCGTTTGAACGTGGAAACATCACGCCCGATTCGGATATTGAAGAAGTGAGTTCGCGTATTATAGAATCCAAACAAAGCAATACCTCCATCATTTATGACCATCGTTATTTCTTAAAGCTGTATCGTCGCTTGGATAGCACAGTAAACCCTGATGCTGAGCTTTCACAATACCTGACAGAGACAGTCAAATTTGCCAACACACCGGATTATATGGGGAAATTGGTGTACTACACCCAAAAACGCAACGAGGCCGTTCTAGGTATGATGCAGGACCTTGTGACCAATGTTGGCACAGGTTGGGTAAATGCTAAAGATGCGGCCCATCGCTATATGGAACGTATTGAAACGCAAGCTCAGGAATTAGAGCCTGATTATGACAAAGGCTTACGCACTAGACCCTTATTATTTGAAGACCTAAAAGAGCCCGAAAGTGATTTGGTAGAAAGCTTATTCCCAGAGCGCATAAGTCTGTTAGGGCGACGTAGCGCACAAATGCATCAAGCGCTGGCAAGCCATGAAGAATTGAAAGGCTTTGAGCACGAAGCATTCTCTCTACATTACCAGCGTTCTTTATATTCTTCCTTGCAAAGCGTTACTCGAGAAGCTTTTGAGAATTTGAGACGTTCTATACCCAGCTTGCCTGTAACCATTCAGGCTGAAGCTGAAGCCGTACTCAAGCGTAAAAATGAAGTTTTAGACTGCTTTAAGCGGGTGTTTAAACACAAGATCAATACGGTAAAAATACGTACACATGGTGATTTCCAACTGGGGCAATTGCTCTGGACGGGTAAAGACTTTGTGATCATTAATTTTGAAGGAGAACCTTCACGTCCCTTTAGTGAACGCCGCATTTTACGCTCGGGATTGCGTGATGTAGCGGCGATGATCCGTTCCTTTCATTATGCAGCGTATAGTCCTTTAATGCAACAGAATTATGCCGAGGATTACCGCGAAACCCATTTAGAAGCTTGGGCCGAAGCCTGGTATTATTATGTTTCGCGTTTTTATCTCGACGGCTATATTTCGACCTTAAAAGGTTCTGATCTTATCCCGGATACGGAACGAGATTACCAAGTACTTTTAGAAACTTTCTTACTGGAGAAAGCCGTAGGCGAACTGAATACTGAATTAAATCACAGACCTCTTTTTGCTTTAGTGGCGCTTCGCGGAATTCAGGCAGTACTTGACGGCGCTCATAAAGACTGATCAACTTGTGAGTGCTTGAATAAAATTTATAATAAACCCGAATTGTATTCTTGTAAATTGACTACATTTCCTGCCTTATTTAAGCGTCATTGACATGATTTTAATGCAACGTCTATTTTTTGTTTTTATATTAATGCTTTCGGTAGTTGTTTACGCGCAAACCGACAGTACAACTATAGTTACTGACTCCGTAGCTTCAACTACAGGAACGGATCTGGCTCGGAAATTAGCGGAATTGGAAAAACAGCGCTTTGCAGATTCTATACGACGTGCAGATCTTGAGGCCCGTTTAAACGCAGTGAGTACCACAAATAACCGGGAACGTAGCGAACTGGAAGCACAACTCAAGCAGTTTGAAGAAAATGAGAATGCGCTTTTAGCACAGAAAAAAGAACAGATCGCCAACCTTAAGCGTACTACAAGAGGATTTCCGGTGACCGGTTTTGAAGAAGATACGCTGTTTTTGATCTACAATCGCTTAGGGAGTTTTTCTCCTCAAGAACGTGCCAATGCGATTACTGCCAGAATTCAACGGCTTCCTGATAATATCGAGTTCTATGCCGATTCTTTAAAAGTTGCGGTAAGCGAGGCTACTGTAGATGTTGTTTATGGCAACCAGAATATCGTGAGCGTTACCGATATTGATGCCTTGTGGTTTGAAACCACACCCCTTGAACTCGCCACAGGTTATAAAACACTTATAAGCGATGCAGTGGTTGCTTACAAAGAAGAGCACAGTTTGACCAATCTTTTTAAAAGTATTGGTCTGGCGGTTTTGGTATTGATCGTCATCGGACTTATTGTAAAATATGTTCTCCGCTTATTCCGATGGACAGCATTAAAAATTCAGCGGCAAAAGAACAAGCGATTAAAAACCTTAACCGTTAAAAACTACACGGTTCTGGACACCGAACGCCAAGTACACGTTTTATTACTGCTTAACAGAATTGTAAAATGGACCACCGTGCTTGTGGCCATTTATGTCGCATTGCCTGTAATCTTCGGCTTTTTTCCGCAGACGGAAGCTTTTGCTCACGAACTTTTTGGATACATCATCAATCCGATTAAAGGGATCTTTTTAGCTGTTTGGAACTATTTGCCCAACATTTTTGCCATTGTGGTCATCATTGTTGTGTTTAGGTTATTACTGAAGTTTCTCCATTTCCTAAAAGTGGAAATCGCTGAAGGCCGACTCAGTTTCAACGGTTTTTATCCAGATTGGGCTAATCCTACGTATCAATTGGTGCGCGTATTGGTAATTGCTTTTGCCTTTGTGGTGATCTTCCCCTACTTACCTGGAAGTAATTCGCCGGTATTTCAAGGGATTTCGGTGTTTTTAGGATTCTTGTTCACCTTTGGTTCGGCCGGTTCGCTGTCTAACGTCATTGCCGGTTTGGTGCTTACCTATATGCGTTTATTCAAAATAGGTGACCGCGTAAAAATTGGTGATATCGTGGGCGATGTGATCGAAAAATCTTCTTTGGTAACCCGTGTACGCACACCCAAGAACGAGATCATTTCCATTCCCAATTCTACAGTAATGAGCAGTCATACAATAAACTACAGTAGTGACGCTCCCGAAAAAGGATTGATCATTCATACGACCGTAACCATTGGTTATGACGTACCGTGGAAGGATATGCACCAAACCTTAATTGATGCAGCCTTGCGCACCGAGTTGGTTTTAAAGGATCCTCAGCCTTTTGTATTGCAAACCAGTCTCGAGGATTTTTATGTGGCTTATCAGATCAATGCTTATGTACGCGAAGCCAATAAGCAAGCTACGATCTATTCAAACTTACATCAAAATATTCAGGATGTTTGTAATGAGAACGGCATCGAGATTCTTTCTCCACACTACCGCGCTGCCCGTGATGGTAACCAGAGCACGATTCCTGCAGATTACTTACCCAAAGATTATGAGGTTCCCAGTTTTAATGTGAAATCTAAAAAGTAACCGATTTTAAGTTATCTTTATAAGACTGAAACAAAAGTGTACTTTATGAAATTTTATACGCGTTTACCACAGTCTTTAAAACCTTATTACAATAAGGAATTACAAAACTATGCTGAAGCTTACGCTATCGGGCATTTACAAATCGCGTGGCAACATCTGGAACGCGCCCATATCATTGGTCAGCGGTATCCTTTTGCGCATAGTTATGTGCATTGGAAAATGCTTCAATTTGGGTTTAGAATAAAAAGTGCAAAAGAAGTTTTTGGGCAGATTCCGAGATTGGTTTTTGGAGGAGTAAAGTCTTTTGTAGGTAAGGTTCCGGTGGGAAATCCCGGTGGTGCAAATGTTCCGCCTTTAAAGCCTTTTCCTATTGCTGAAGATCTTCAGCAACTCTTTAAAAACGCCGGTATCGCTTCCTAAAATCAGTATTTTATAAAATAGAAAAATCCGTTAGAATTCGCTAACGGATTTTTTTTTAATAAAGTAACATCAAGAGTTTACTTAGTTTCGTAAGGATTCCATATCAATTACAAATCGGTATTTTACATCTCCGTTCACGACGCGATCATAGGCATCATTGATGGTGTTGATATCGATCATCTCAATATCGCTTACAATATTGTGCTCTCCACAAAAATCAAGCATTTCCTGAGTTTCTTTAATACCACCAATTAACGAACCGGCAACATTTTTACGTCCCATAATAAGACTGCCACCGTGAACAGGTTCCAGAGGTTCTACTGCGCCTACCATACACATTGTAGCGTCTATTTTCAACAAGCTTAAATACGGATTGATATCGTGACCTACCGGAACAGTATTCAGCAAGAAGTCGAACGAATTGGCGTGCTTTTTCATCGCCTCTTCATCTTTAGAGATCAAAACTTCGTCTGCTCCCAGACGCTTAGCATCCTCGGCTTTGCCTGGGCTTGTGGTGATCATTACCACGTGTGCTCCCATCGCGTGAGCAAATTTTATTCCCATATGGCCAAGACCACCTAAACCAATGACACCCACTTTATCTCCTTTACCTACCTTCCAGTGGTTTAAAGGAGAGAATGTTGTAATTCCCGCACATAAAAGTGGCGCCACGGCATTCTCATCCAAATTTTCAGGAACGCTTAACACATAATATTTATCTACAATGATCTCTTCAGAATATCCTCCGTAGGTATGTCCGCCTAAATGTTTGTCTTTTCCATTGTAGGTGCCTACCATTCCCTGCTCACAAAATTGCTCCAGGTCATGTTTACATGGTTCGCATTCTCTACATGAATCTACCATACAACCTACGCCAACGGTATCTCCAACTTTAAAATCAGAAACTTCGCTGCCCACTTCAAGTACTTTCCCAATGATCTCATGTCCCGGAACTACTGGGTATTTAGAACCGCCCCAGTCGTTGCGTACGGTGTGAATATCACTGTGACACACGCCGCAATAGGTAATTTTAATTTTTACATCACGTGGAGTTACCTCACGACGCTCGATGTTGATTTGTTTCAGGTCTGCTTTAGGGTCAGCAGCACCATATGCTTTAACTTCGCTCATAGTTTTTGTTTTAACACAAAATAAGCGATGAACGCCCTTTTGTCAAGGGATTGAAACAGGATTGGCTAAAGTTTAACGCAATCTTGGCAAGACCGAGCACAGTGAACTTTTAGAAGCTAAGATGTTTTTCTATTCAATCGGGAAATAAAGAAGCTGCTTATCAAAATCAAGGCGCCGCCGATGTAGGTATTCCAGCTCAATTGTTCCTTCAGTATAAAAAAGCTTAGGATTACAGCACTTAATACCTCTAAATACATCAAGGAAGCAGCTGTGGTCGCATTTAAATGTTTTAAGCCGAAGAAAAACAGGCCAAATTGCACGATCCCGATAAGTAAACCGTAAAATATTCCGATTCCCATATGCGTGAGCACAACGTCTTTCAAACCGAATAAAAAAGGAATGAATAAAACAGCTCCTGCCAGGTTTTGGTAAAAAAGCAATTGATTGCGGTTACAGTCTTGGGTTTGCCGCTTGAAGATCGAAACAAAAAACGCATATCCAACGGCAGCAAGAATTGCGGCCAGCATTCCTATAAAATCCCGAGACTCAAAACTGAATTCTTTATCGGCGTAAGTAAATGCAATTCCTGCAAAGGCTAAAAGCATATAAAGAATTTGCTTTTTGCTAATGGGCGCTTTATAAACGGTAGTTTCAATAATAGTGATGAAGAGTGGATATACATAAAATAATACTATGGCATTTCCAACCGAAGTATATACAAAAGCCATCAAGAAGAAATACGTACGTACCGCGTTGATCACCGAGGCAAATAGAAGCATTTTAGTATTCCCTTTTACGCGTAGTTGGTTTGTGCGCAACAATACCGGAAGTAAAAACAAAACAGGAACTCCCGCTCTAAACCAACCGATGGCTCCAGTGGTCAAACTGGGCATCGCCTTGATCAAAATCCCATTACTTCCTGCTATAAGCGCTGCAAGGACTACCGCATAGATCGCTTTTTTCTCCATATTAAGACTCAACTTTCCACCAGGATTGCTTCTGAGGCTCTTGATTTAAATGCATCAACTGCCCCAATCGCGGAAGCGTAACTTCAAGGTTTTGTTTTTTGGCTTCGGCAGTAAAAAGATCAGCAGGCTCTGTCCAGTCGTGAAAAGCGAGCTTAAAACCGCCCCAATGATACGGTGTGGCTCTTTTTACTCCGGAGTCAAGTGCAGCTTTAACCGCCTCATCGGGCAACATATGAATCGCCTGCCAGCGTACGTTATACTGCCCGCATTCTACAAAACCGAGATCAAACGGGCCAAGACGCTCCCCTATTTCTTTAAAGTGCGCCCCATAACCACCATCACCGGTATGAAAAATAGAAGTTTCAGAAGATTTTATAACCCATCCACCCCAAAGTGATTTAGCTCTGTCGCGTAATCCTCTACCGGAAAAATGCCTGCTCGGTGTAAATGTGATTTCGAGTCCGTCAAAAGTATGTGTATCCCACCAATCAAACTCGGTGATGCTTTGTTTTGCAGCGCCCCAAGCTTCGAGATGCCGACCACAACCCAAAGCCACATAATAGTTTTTGACTTTTGGAAGTAGTTTTTTGATACTCGCGTAATCCAGATGATCATAATGATCGTGGGTTAACAACATCAAATCAATCTGCGGAAAGTCATCGATCAAATTCAACGTGTTTTCTGAGAAACGTTTGGATTTTGTGGGCGCAATAGGTGCTGCATCGGGACCCAGCATAGGGTCGATCAAAATCGTTTTGCCCGCGATACGTAGTAAATAAACGCCGTGCCCGTACCAGATGTATTTAACAGCATCATCAGGTTCCAAGAAAGCCGATTTATCAAAACTCTCGATGGGTAAATTTTGATCAGGAATAGAATTTCCTTTACCAAAAAACATTTTCCAAAGCATCCCCGGCATTTCAGCAAGGCCAACGTCCATCGTGGTTTCTTCCAGATTCTGGAAACATCCATCCTTCCAATTGGGAGATTGCTCGTAGCGTTTTTTTAATTCGGGCGTGATTTTACCACCAAATTGTTTCAGCATTTTTAGGGTTTATGAAATTAATTGCGGCCTTTACGCATCTGTTTTGGGCCGTACCACAGCCAGAATCCGGTGATGGTGAACAGCAACAAGGCGATGCTCATCACTACCGTATAAACCAATTTGATATAGCCGCCGGTTCCCAAATAATTATCGAGAATCGAACCGTCATGAATGTTCTCGATCACATCAGAACGCCGTTTACCAATGTGTAAAACTTCGCCAGTTGCCCCATCTAATTGAATGCCGTAATAATGCGCATCAAAGATAAATTTGACGATTCCTTTTTCATTCCTTACATCAATACGGTCTAATTTGGTCTCTAAATCGGGGGAAACCGAATCGTGCAATACGTTGATGGCTTTTTCTTTGAGCTCTTCAAGCGGAAGCCACTGCGTCAAGTCGGTCGTAGTGCCTTTCTGTGTTTTGGGTAATAATAAATCTCCGCTGTTTTTCTTGACTCCGAGTAAAAGTCCCGAAACCGAGATCACAAAAAAGAACACAAATAATACTGCGCCCATCGCCCTGTGAACGCTTCTGAATTGTCTAAGAATTTTGGCTTGTTGCTTGCGTTTTTGTTTTCCTGTCATAAAAGCAAAAAAGAATCTGTATTGCGTTGAAGTATCCAAAAATAAGCTATTGCGGGCTAAACTGCTTGTATTGAATGCTAAAGCTTTGGGCCTAATTTGCTCGTGTTTGCTTAGGTTTGCAATGCGAAAAAAACTGCAGCTTGGCAACACATCAACACTATCTACTCTTTAAACCTTACGGCTATTTAAGTCAGTTGAGCAGCAATGATTTACACCAAAAACGAAAGAAAAAATTTCTAGCAGAATTGTATTCCTGGCCTGACGGAATTATGCCTATTGGTCGCTTAGATGAAAAGTCTGAAGGTTTGTTGCTGATGACCACCGATGGTAAATTGAGCGATCACATTAACCGAAGCGGGATCGAAAAAGAATATTATGCCTTAGTTGACGGGATACCTACAGAAGGCCAATTGGAAGAACTATGCCAAGGTGTTGAAATCGGGATCAATGGCAAAAAGTACCTTACTAAACCTTGTGGTGTCAAAATTTTAGAAACATCACCGGCACTACCCGACCGCGGAAAAAAAATACGCGATGCCCGCCACGGACCAACCACCTGGTTGAGCATCACCATCACCGAAGGCAAGTTTAGACAAGTACGCAAGATGACTTCAGCGATCGATTGTCCCACCTTGCGATTAGTGCGCATCCGTATTGGGAGTTTAAAATTAAAAGCTATACAACCCGGAGAGGTTTTAGTTTGGGATGGGGAGGTTTAAAATTTCAACAATGCATTTTTAATATCCATTTCTTCAATTAAAAATAAAATACTTACAACACTCCAGCTTTCATCTGTTTATCAGCATAATCCACTGCTCGTGCGGTAAGCGCCATATAGGTGATGCTTGGGTTTTGGGTACCGCTGCTGGTCATACAGGAACCATCGGTTACAAAAACGTTAGGAACGGCGTGAATTTGGTTCCATTTGTTAAGCACACTGGTTTCAGGATCATTGCCCATTCTTGCAGTTCCCATCTCGTGAATACAGGCTCCGGGAGCGGTGAGGTCATTATACGTCCATATGTTTTTACAACCGGCAGCTTCAAGCATTTCGACAGCACATTGCACACCATCTTCACGTAATTTCATTTCGTTATCACGCAATTTGGCATCAAAGGTTATGATGGGCATTCCGTGTTGATCGCGTTTTTCAAAATTGAGAAACATACGATTCTCGTGATACGGCAACATTTCACCAAAGCACGCCACAGAAACGGTGTACGGGCCCGGTTTAAAAATGTCTTCTTTGGGGTCTACTCCTATTTTTTCGTCAGGAATGCTTCGGCCTCGGGAGATATTTCCTTGATAGCCAAAACCGCGCAAATAATCTTCACGCTTGGTTTCTTCATCAATATTTCTAAATCTTGGGATATAAAAACCGTTAGCTTTTCGGCCTTGATAATAAGTGTCTTCAAACCCGGGAAATTCCGCTCCTGCGCCCATTCCGTAGTGATGATCCATCAGGTTGTGGCCTAGTTCGCCACTGTCGTTCCCCAAACCATTAGGAAAACGTCGTGATCTGCTATTTAATAGCAAAGCCGTGGTTCCTACGGTGCTGGCATTACAAAAGATAATTTTCGCTTTAAAAATATGCTCCTCGCCGCTATTGGCGTCAATTACTCGAATGCCGGTAGCGCGCTGTGTAGCGTCGTCATAAAGTACTTCTGCGGCAATACTAAACGGTCTTACGGTAAGGTTGCCCGTTTCTCGAGCCACCGGTAAGGTCGCAGACTGACTACTAAAATACGCCCCAAACGGACACCCACGCCAGCAACGGTTACGAGTTTGACATTGCCCACGGGTACCCAGATGCACTTCAGGATCGTATTCAGATAAATTGGCGATGCGCCCTGGAGTGACCACACGCTCAGGATATTGGGCATTCACTTTTTCTCTAAAATCCTGCTCGGCACAATTGAGTTCAAAAGGTTTTAAAAACTTTCCGTCAGGCACTTGCTTTAACCCTTCAGCCTGACCGCTCACGCCTACAAAAGTCTCTACTTGATCGTACCAAGGTTCAATATCTGCATAGCGTATGGGCCAGTCAATAGCCACGCCTTCCTTTTTATTGGCTTCAAAATCGATATCGCTCCAACGATAACAATGTCTTCCCCACATGATAGATCGACCACCTAAATGATGCCCACGTATCCAATCAAAGCGTTCGATCTCATCATAGGGATATTCATCATCTTTATTGACAAAAGCTTTGTTATCCTGATTCACCCACCAATTGAGCCGATCTTGTTTAAAGTAATGCTTTTTGATTTCTTCCTTAGGCACCCTACCGTTGTAGGGTAAATCCCAAGTATCGTCGTTTGCCGTATCATAATCTTCGATGTGTTTTACATCGCGACCGCGTTCTAAAATAAGGGTTTTGTATCCTTTTTTACACAGCTCCATCGCGGCATAGCCGCCGCTTATTCCAGAGCCTACGACAATGGCATCAAAGGTATCTGGTAATTTATCTTGAGTGCTCATATCGCCCAGGCTTTTCCGTTAAGTTCGTCTAGTGGTATGCAGGGTAAAAACGGCCCCGGAACCGGTAAATAATTCAAATGATTTTTAGCTACTTTTTCTGTATTTAAATAATAAGCAATAGACTGGTTTTTAATATCTAGAAGGGAGTTACGTGCAGTTTTAGTTGAATCTTCTCTAGAATCGATCAGCTCGTGTAGTACCGTAGTTTTTTCTTCCGGTTTTAGGTTAATGAAAGACTGTCCTTTGACAGTATTGAGGTATTCTTTTAAAGCTGAAAAATTTGCTTTAAAAGCCGCTTTTTGTTCCGGCCAATATAGACCGGAAATCATATGATCTAAAGTTTGCGGTACTCCCACAGCAACTGCCGAAGGACTTTCGGTTTCCGGAATCAACGTATCGATCACTGCATTGAGCAACGGAAGCTCTTCAGCATCAAAAAATTCAGGTTCAAAACTAGGGTAGTCCGGTTCGCTTTTACAGCTTGATAAGAGTCCGCTCACCAAAGGCGTGACAAAAACTGCTCCTGTTCCCAGAGTGAGCAGTTTAATCGTATTTCTGCGTTTCATACGTGAGAATTAAACTAAAAATGCATTTAAAGTTTAAAAAGTACGAAATTTTATAAGAAACTATTTATCAAATACGCAATTAAGTGTAAGTAACACACACAAAATCTTATTTGCGTTTGTTGCAGCGGTTGTAGTTTTTATCGCCTCGGGTTTTCGGTTTTTTATACTTTTTGGCCAATTCACGTCTGTATTTTCCTCCCAAATTAACCTTTTTATTTTTCTCTTTTTTCTCGTGAAAACTGGCACCACGCGTTTCATCGCGTTTGGTTGGATTATTTATTTCAACATAATTGGGTTCTTCTTCAGGAATCAATCGTTTGGAGACTTCAAGTCCTTCAGGTAGATCAGCCTGTGGAAGTTGCATATCCATCAGCTTTTCGATGGCTTCTTTACGTTCCTGTTCATCGGGAGTTCCCAGCAAATAACTTTTACCTGTAGTTCCTGCCCTCCCCGTACGACCTATACGGTGCATATAGTTTTCAGCAAAACGCGGTACATCTACGTTAAAAACGTGTGTCACTTCATCAAGATCGAGTCCGCGTGCCATCACATCTGTAGTAACCAGAATACGGTAGGTACCGGCATCAAATTGCTCGATGGCATTAATTCGGTAATTCTGGGTTTTATTGGCGTGAATCACACCTACTTCGTTACCAAAAACTTCTTCCAACTCTTTAAAGAGACGATCGGCTAGCTTTTTATTAGAAACGAAAATAAGCGTCTTTTTAAACTCATTTTTATCCTTCAGCAGGATATTTAACAAGTTTGCTTTGGTATAAAAATTAGGAACTTCATAATAGTGCTGCTCAATCGCATCTAAAGGAGTTCCGCTAAGCGCCACCTGTATACGCTCTGGCGTTGTGAAGAAGGTGTCCATGAGTTCGTCAACTTCATCGGTCATAGTCGCCGAGAACATAATGTTTTGTCTTCGCTGCGGAAGCAAGTCAAAAATATTAACCAGCTGAAAACGAAAACCAAGATCAAGCATAACATCCACCTCGTCGATGATGAGTTGCTTAACCGACTTTAACTGAAGCGCTCTGCTCACGGCCAGATCGTATAATCTTCCGGGAGTACCTACAAGTATATCACAACCTTGCATCACCGCTTCTTTCTGGGTGTTGATGTTGGTTCCTCCATACACCCCGACCACACGAATGGAACTGTATTTCCCGTAAGCTTCGATCTGTTCTACAACTTGTAGCACGAGTTCGCGCGTGGGAACCAGAATAAGCACGCGTGGATTGATCTGTTTTGAAAACTTTAAATTCTCCAGAACCGGAAGCATATATGCAAAGGTCTTTCCGGTACCGGTCTGTGCAATTCCTACCACATCACGACCCGATTTTACCACGCCAAATGCTTGCTCCTGAATAGGTGTAGGAGTTGTAAAACCTAAATCTTCAATTGCGTAGCGCAGTTGTTTATTTATTTTAAAATCTTCAAAAGATGCCATAAGTCTAATATTAGCAGCAAAAAGGTGTTGCTATAACCGCTGCAAATGTACGGTTTTAAATGGCGTAACTTCTGAAAGCTTTTAAGAAGGAATTTGCTGACTCAAACAGTGTAATGTTCCTAGACCCCAAACCAAGTCAAGCGCACAAATACCAATGACTTTACGATTGGGAAAAAGTTCAGAAAGTGTTTTTAACGCCACACTATCATTAAGATCATTAAAGGTTGGAACCAAAACCGTTTTATTCAGAATAAGAAAGTTAGCATAACTCGCAGGAAGGCGCAGGTCTTCATAATCGATACGTTTCGGCATAGGCAGAGTCACTACTCTGGGAGTGCTTCCGTCTTCTAGTTTTGCCAATTCTAAACGGGCCAGATTGTCTTGTAATACTGTATAGTTAGGATCACTGGTATCGGTTTCTACGACGGTTACTATCGTTTTTGCATCGACAAAGCGGCATAGATCGTCAATATGACCGTGTGTATCATCACCGGCGATGCCCTTTCCTAACCAGATGGTATTGGTTATGCCAAAGTATTTTTCAAAGATCTTTTCATAATCTTCTTTAGTAAAACCGGGATTTCTCACTTGAATTTTTGGATCAAGCAAACATTCTTCTGAAGTAAGCAAAGTTCCTTTACCGTTAACATCTATAGCGCCGCCTTCAAGAATAACAGGCTCTTCATTGTAGATTACCTGCTGTAAAGGAATACCCAAAAAATCTGCCATACGTTTAGGAACCTGTTTGTCTAAACGGTAATTCCCATACTTTGCCCAACCGTTAAAATTGAAGTTTAAAGCTTCTCGAGCACCATTGTGCTTAACAATGATTGGTCCCGAATCACGCATCCAGCTGCGATTGGTCTTTTGCAGAATAAAAATAATCTTACCTAAGTTGGCGTGCGCCGCTTCAAGCAAAGTGATCACCTTGTTCTTTATACTTTCACGCCCCACGAGTAGAAAGACCGTTTCAGTTTCTGCGATTTTTTTTATGAAGTCAATAAAAACAAATTGAATTGCCTGGTATTTACCGGGCCAGTCGTTTCCATTACTGGGAAAACATAATAAAATTCCCTGTTGCTTTTCCCATTCTGCAGGTAAACGTCTGTTGCTTTTCATTGGTTAGTCTAATGCGCGTTTGGTTATTTCTCCATAGAAATCAATACGGCGATCTCTGAAAAATGGCCAGTTTTGGCGTACATTTTCCTGTAGATCCAAATCGATCTCTGCGAGGAGTATTTCTTCTTGATCTGCTGAAGCTTGAGCCAGAATCTCCCCTTGCGGACCACAAATAAATGATTGCCCCCAAAATTCAATTCCGTTGGTGTCGGGTACATATTTTTCTAGTCCGATACGGTTAGCAGCCGCTACATAAACTCCATTGGCGACCGCGTGGCCTTTCATCACGTTCATCCAGGCACCGTGCTGATTTACACCAAACTGCTCTTTTTCCTGAGGATGCCAGCCGATGGCAGTTGGATAAAATAAGACTTCGGCACCTTGTAAAGCGGTGAGTCGAGCTGCTTCCGGATACCATTGATCCCAACAAATCAATGTTCCTAAGTTGGCTTTTTGCGTTTTGATCGTTTTAAAACCTAAATCACCCGGGGTGAAATAGAATTTTTCGTAAAAGTGAGGATCATCAGGGATATGCATTTTACGGTAAAGCCCCGCTTCGGCCCCATCGGTATCAATAATGTAAGCACTGTTGTGGTAAATTCCGCTCATTCGTTTTTCAAAAAACGGAACAATGATCACAACCCCTAATTCTTTAGCCAAGGCACTAAACTCATTAAATGAAACGTCATATAGCGGTTCGGCATATTTAAAATTGTCTACGTCCTCATCCTGACAGAAATAATGACTGCTGTAGAGTTCTGGAAGGCAAATGATCTCAGCTCCTTTTTCAGCTGCGTCCTTGACCCATTTTTTACACTTCGCGAGATTATTTTCCGGAGTGTTATTTAAGGCGAGTTGAAGTACCGCAATGGTATATTTTCGTGCTTTCATGTAGAACAATTTTAGTAATAAATTTAAAGCCAACGCCCGTCTGCATTAGCTTTTATAGAGATGAAATGTAAGAATTATGCAATTGCCAATTTTAAAATATTAAATTGAATTTTGTGTAAAAACAGCATAGGCTTTTTAAGGTTTTTACAACGCTGTAGCTAGAAGTTATAATTCCTCTCGATTCGAATTTCGAAAGCGAGGAGTTTCAGTTAAAAATTCCGTTTTTTGCAGTAAAGGAAATTCTATGCGCACTTCAATCGATAAAAACACCTTGCTTACCACGCTCAAGACTTATTTTGGGTATGACAGTTTCAGAAATGAGCAAAGTGCCATTATTGAGACTGTGCTCAACGGTGAAGATGCTATTGTAATTATGCCTACCGGTGGTGGGAAATCAATATGCTATCAACTTCCGGCAGTTTTATTTGAAGGATTGACGCTCGTGATTTCCCCCTTGATCGCATTGATGAAAGATCAGGTAGACGGACTCAAAGCTAACGGGATTGCGGCTGATTTTTACAACAGCAGTCAAAGTGCCGAAGACCAGCAGGCGATCATCGATCAAGTTGCCAATCGCGACTTAAAGCTGTTGTATGTAGCTCCTGAAAGTCTTGCGGGCTTGAATCCTATTTTAAATAAGACATACATCAGTTGTATCGCCATTGATGAAGCGCATTGTATCTCTTCCTGGGGACACGATTTTAGACCCTCGTATCAGCAATTGGGTTTTCTGAAAAAATCCTTGCCCCAAATTCCTATGATCGCGCTTACAGCGACAGCAGACAAGGCCACACGGGAGGACATTGCCAACCAACTGAACATCTCCCATGCAAAACAATTTATCAGTTCGTTTGATCGTAAGAACATCACCTTAGAAGTACGTGCTGCAGATAAACGTCTGGATCAAATCAAACGCTTTTTAGAAAAGCGACCAGATACGAGCGGAATCATTTATTGCCTGAGCCGAAAAACCACCGAAAGTGTTTCAACTTCTTTAGCGGCAGAAGGTATCAAAGCAACCTGTTATCACGCAGGTTTAAGTTTTGATGAGCGCAATAAGGTACAGGAAGATTTTATCTACGACAAAACACAAGTAGTTTGTGCCACGGTTGCCTTTGGAATGGGAATCGATAAATCTAATGTACGCTGGGTAATTCATTACAACATGCCAAAAAACCTGGAAGGTTATTATCAGGAAATCGGGCGTGCCGGGCGCGACGGACTGAAATCCCACGCCTTGCTTTTTCACAGTTATGCTGACGTGTTGCAACTGCGGCGTTTTACCCAGGGAGCAGGCAATGAAGAAGTGCAAAACGCCAAGTTAGACCGTATGAAGCAATACGCTGAAGCGACTACGTGCAGGCGTAAAATCTTACTGAGTTATTTTGGCGAATTCCTGGCAGAAGACTGCGGTAATTGTGATGTATGTAAAAATCCACCCCAGTTTTTTGACGGAACCATTCTTGCTCAAAAAGCACTCTCCACCATTGCTCGTGTTAAAGGCAAAGAGCCTATTGGAGCAATTATCGATATTTTACGAGGAGCTAAAAATGCGCACATCCTAGATCATCAATTAGATCAGGTAAGCACTTACGGAATCGGGAAAGACGTCTCTTGGAAGGATTGGCAGCATTATGTTTTACAGCTCATCAATCAAGGCTATTGCGAGATCGCCTTTCATTTGAGAAACAATTTACATCTGACCGAATCCAGTAAAGAGGTTCTTTTTAATGGAAAAAAGGTACGCCTTACTGCACCTACCGAAGTTTTAAAACAAGAACCGGTAGAAGCCAGAAAGCCTAAGATCAAAAAAGGCAACGAACTCTTTGAAAAACTACGCGCCTTACGTGCTGAAATTGCTAAAGAGGAAGAAATTCCTGCTTATTTGGTATTTAGTGATAAAACGCTCAAGGAACTCGAACGTGCCCGCCCCACAACAGAAATGGAGTTTCTTGAAATTAGCGGAGTGGGTCAACGTAAGCTTGAAGTTTACGGAGATGCCTTCATTGAAGCTATTCTTGATTTTCAAAAGTCTAAAATCAAAAAGAAAGGCAGTAAAAGCGCTACACATCAGGTTACTTTCCAAATGCTCAAAGATGGGCTAAGTATTGAAGAAATAGCCTCTAAAAGAGACTTGAAGGAAACGACAGTATATTCCCATTTGGCCAAACTCGCCCAAGATGGTGCCGATCTAGATTTGTACACCTATGTAAGTAGAGAGGAAGTTTCCCGGATTAAAGCGGCACAAAAAGAATTAGAACATCCTGAGGGTTTAAAACCTTATTTTGAGCATTTTGAAGAAAAGATTCCGTATTATAAAATACGACTTGCCTTAACCTTGATCGAAATGGAAGGTTAGTTAACGCACTTGCTCGATGGTCATAAACGTACTGTTACCATTTGTAGTACCAGCCAGTGTAAGTGATAGTGCAGTTATACTTCTAAAGGTTATTTCTTCACCAGCGGTTAACTGTACAAGCGTAGAAACCGATCTTACTGGAGGTGAAACTTTTATAAGAGTTACTTCTACGTTGAGATAGCGTTCTTCTGCTATTTTTGTGTAGGTTGTTCTACCTGAGTCATTTTTGTAAATCGCAATGCCAAAATCTCCCGCAGAAAGTAAAGAGCTACTTGATCTTAGTTGTGCTGTAATTCTGTAAATACCGCTAGCCGCTGCGGTAAAGATTCCGGTAGAATTGTCATATTCACCTTTTACATCAAAACTTTCATTATCAAATTTCACTCTTTTTTCTCCGCTAACGCCTATGTCTACTAGAGCTCCAGAACTGGTTGAAACTCCGGCGCGTACTAATGACTTATCCATATTAGCAAGCAAAGTGCTTTTAGCAATGCGATGTACTACTCCTCTACCGTCTAGAACTACCAAAGAATCTTTTGCGGCATCATCACTTCCTTCATTGTGACTGCGTATTCGTAATCCGCCATTAACATCCAACATGACATCAGGATGAGGATCTGTCGTGCCGACACCAACTTGTGCTTGTAATGAAAAAGTTGTAAGAAATAATATTGAAAAGAGTATTTGTTTCAGCATATTGACATCTGCTTGATTGATACTCTAATTTCCTGATAAACAGGATTAAGTGCAAGGTTTTTCGGCTAAGTGAAAGCTATAGAAACTTAAATTTATCTGCTAAATCCATTAATCAGAAAGAAGTACTTGTATTAAAACTATAGACTAATTTTAAAATTAAGAATGATTATAAATAGCAGATGTTGATTTATGTATATTTATACTTGTTAATACGTAAGTTTATTCGTTTTAGTTTGAATAAAAACGATATCCTTCAGTCTATTAATTTTTTTAAACTAGTAAAAAATCACTAATTATGTATTTTTTAAGAAAAAAACTACAAATAACTCTCAAATAAGCCTTAATAGATTTTGGCTAAGCAGAGTTGTTAGCGCTAAAACGGCAAATTATATCTTTTAAATGATTTTTATAACCCAAAAAGCGACTTACTCTGTAAGAATAAGTCGCTTTTGTGTGGTGCTATTTATTTTGTGAAAAAGCTATTTTTTACGCTTCAACAACACTTGTTCGATGTCATTTAAACCATACCCTTTCGCCTTCAACAAGATCAAATAATGAAAGAGCAAGTCTGCACTTTCATTTAAAAACAGTCCTTCATCGTCGTCTTTGGCTTCAATCACTACTTCTACAGCCTCCTCTCCTACTTTCTGAGCGATTTTATTGATTCCTTTTCTAAAAAGGCTTGCCACATAACTGTCGTCGTTATCTTGATTACGCTTTCGGTCTTCAATTGTTTGTTCCAATTCTGATAAAAAACCAAAGGATTGCTCATTGGTATCTCCCCAGCAATTGTCTGTTCCTTTATGACACGTAGGCCCTACGGGATCCACAGTTACTAAAAGTGTATCGTTATCACAATCGTTTTTGATGGCTACCAAATTCAAAAAATTACCACTCTCTTCCCCTTTGGTCCATAAACGCTTCTTACTTCTACTATAAAACGTAACCTTTTTAGTCTCATTGGTTTTTAAGTAAGCTTCCTCATTCATATAGCCCAGCATCAAAACGGTTTTGGTCTTAGCATCTTGAATTATCGCCGGTACGAGTCCGTTTGCGTCGTATTTAATTTTCATTATAATGTGTTTAATTTCCTGGTTAGGTATTTAAATTCTAACCGGAATATTATTCTTTTTTAAAACTTGTTTCAATTCCGGAATGTCGATCTCGTGAAAATGAAAAACACTAGCAGCAAGTGCTGCGTCGGATTTTCCATTCTTGAACGTATCTGTAAAATGTTGCATCGTTCCCGCACCACCTGAAGCGATAATCGGAATATTCAACATAGTACTCAATTTGGCTAACGCTTCGTCTGCAAAGCCATTTTTGGTACCGTCGTGATCCATAGATGTAAACAAGATCTCACCAGCCCCGCGTTGCTCTACTTCTTTTGCCCATTCAAATAGATCAAGTTCGGTAGGCACTTTACCACCTACAAGATGCACGGTCCATTTTCCTTCAATTTGCTTGGCGTCAATGGCTACAACCACACATTGGGAACCAAATTTTGCCGCCAAATCATTAATAAGCTGCGGATTTTTAACTGCGGAAGAATTGATCGAAACTTTATCTGCACCATTCTGAAGCAACACGTCTACATCTTCAACCGAAGAAATACCGCCACCCACAGTAAACGGAATATTTATCTTTTCCGCTACGCGTAAAACCAGGTCAGCTAAGGTTTTTCGACGTTCTTCTGTAGCCGAAATATCAAGAAAAACGAGTTCGTCTGCACCGGTTTCTGCATATTTCGCTGCAAGCTCCACAGGATCTCCGGCGTCGCGTAGATCCACGAAATTTACTCCCTTTACGGTTCTTCCGTTTTTGATGTCGAGACAGGGTATTATACGTTTAGTTAGCACGTTTTTTATTTTTTTTACTTTTCCGTGAAGACGGAAAACTTATTATAAGTTCTATTGTTATTTCAATTCTTCAGTAAACTGAATACTAGTTTATTAATTAAAATTTCAAAAGCTCCATTTCTATAAAAATGAAATAGGAAAAAATCAAACTTATGATTAAACCTATAGCATTCTTCAGAATTAGATTATCAATAAGCATTAATAGGGATTCAATTAGCAAAAGCGGCAAACCTAAAACTAATAATCCCAAAATTCCAAAGATTCCAAACCCCCAGGGATCATCACTAAAGAAACTAAACCATAGGGAAAAGAGAATTATAACTAAATAATATATTGAAACATAAATACCTAATATGCTAATTCGTTTTTTCAATTATTTAATATAAATCCCTCCAACTGCTTCATTGAAATCCTACCTTCATAAATCGCTTTACCTATGATCGTCCCTTCACAACCTAATTCAGCTAATTTGGGCAGTTCGTCAAACGTTGAAATTCCTCCAGAAGCGATGAGTTTTAGATTGCCAACTTCCCCTTCGACAAGCTCAGGGTGACAATCTTCAAGAATTTTTCTATATAAATCAAAAGAAGGGCCTTCTAACATCCCGTCTTTACTGATGTCGGTACAAATCACATAAGAAACTCCTTCCTTTTGATAGCTTTGAATAAATGGGATCAATTCTTCTTTAGACTCTTCAAGCCAGCCGCTCACCGCGACTTTTTCATCTTTAGCATCTGCGCCCAAAATGATTTTATTAGCGCCAAATTTTGTCAACCAACTTTTAAAAGTTTCAGGATCTTTAACTGCGATGCTTCCGCCTGTAATTTGATTGGCACCACTTTCAAAAGCAATACGCAAATCATCGTCAGTTTTAAGTCCGCCTCCAAAATCAATTTTTAGACTGGTCTGGGAAGCGATTTGCTCCAAGACTTTATGATTGACAATATGTTTGCTTTTAGCCCCATCCAGATCAACCAAATGTAAATATTGAATTCCGTGGGCTTCAAACTCCTTCGCAACCTCCAACGGATTCTCATTATATATCTTTTTAGTGTTGTAATCACCTTTGGAAAGGCGCACACACTTACCTTCTATTATGTCTATTGCCGGGATTATTCTTAACCCTGAACTTGTTTCAGGGTCTTTCGATCCATTGTATCTCATATTGTTAGCATCTATTTCCAATTTTATAGTTTCAATTTTAATTTCTTTCAGGTCTGGATTTTTATCTTTAATCAAATTCCACTTCCATTCCTTATGCCACCTCTTTAATTGCTGCTCCCTTTGCCAGGCTTCACTGCCAGTTTTAAACGTTTCAAAATATAAAAGCTCGTAACAATTATATTTTTTTGTAAAAACCGCTCCAACACCTTTCTTATGTTGTTGTAATCGTGTGCGCAAGTCTCTGGTTTTCCCAACATAAAGCACCGTACGGTTTTTATTAGATAATATGTAACAAAAGAACTCCATAGTGGCAGTTTCTGAAACTAGTTCAGAAAAGTGCTAAAGTTGACAGAAATTTTTTAAAATTTCCTGTCCAACTTTACCACTTTTCTCTGGGTGAAATTGTACACCGTAAAAGTTATCCTTTTGTAAAGCTGATGCATAATCTACTTCATAATTTGTAGAAGCGATCATTGCATCACATTTTGGAGCGTAGAAACTGTGCACTAAATACATAAAACTATGCTCTGGAATGTCTTTAAACAAGGGAGTTTTTAAACTTTCGATTTCGTTCCAACCGATTTGTGGAACTTTGACTTTATTTGAAAATTTAACTACATCAACATCAAAAATTCCTAAACCGGTGGTGTCTCCTTCAGTTGAGTGATTACACATCAATTGCATTCCCAAACAGATCCCTAAAACGGGTTGCTTCAATGTTGGAATGACTTTATCCAACCCGGTGGCTTTCAGCTTTGCCATTGCACTACTCGCCTCTCCAACACCCGGAAAAATCACTTTATCTGCTGCTTTGATTACATCTGCATCATCAGACAATATCGCGTGAACTCCTAAACGTTCAAAAGCAAATTTGATACTTTGAATATTTCCTGCTCCGTAGTTGATTATTACTAATTTCATAAGCTTACAACATTCCTTTTGTACTCGGCAAAACCATTTTATCAGGATCGCGTTTTACAGCCACTTTAATCGCTTTTGCAAAAGCTTTGAAAATAGCTTCGATCTTATGATGCTCGTTTGTTCCTTCTGCCTTTATATTGAGATTTGCACGAGCACCATCTGTAAAAGATTTGAAGAAATGATAAAACATTTCAGTAGGCATCTCTCCTATTTTCTCGCGTTTAAAGTCGGCTTCCCAAACCAACCAGTTACGTCCTCCAAAGTCAATAGCTACTTGTGCCAAGCAATCATCCATTGGTAAACAAAAACCATAACGTTCTATACCTAATTTGTTACTCAACGCTTTAGAAAACACCTCTCCAAGAGCAATCGCTGTATCTTCAATCGTGTGATGCTCATCAACTTCCAGATCACCATCAACGTGAATTTTAAGGTCCATCGCACCGTGACGCGCCAATTGGTCTAACATATGATCAAAAAAGGCTAAACCGGTCTTAATATCGCTCTTCCCGGTACCATCCAGATTCAATTCGATCTCAATATCGGTTTCGTTGGTTTTTCTAGAGATGGAAGCCGTGCGTTCTTTCAGCTTTAAGAATTCGTAGATCTTTTGCCAATCTGTAGTTTCAAGCGCAATGAACTTTTCAAGTTCCTCGCGTTCTGTAGTAATTTCATCAGCTCCCAGATCGGTATGATCGCTGATAAAAATACCTTTTGCTCCAAGATTTTTAGCAAGTTCAATATCTGTAATGCGGTCTCCTAAAACAAAACTGTTTTCGAGATCATAGCTTTCAGAAAAAAACTCGGTTAACATTCCTGTGCCCGGTTTGCGCGTATCTGCGTTATCTTCAGGGAAGGTTTTATCTATAAAGACATCGTCAAAAACAACGCCTTCATTTTCAAATGATTTTAAAATGAAATTGTGCACCGGCCAGAAGGTGTCTTCAGGAAAAATATCTGTTCCCAAACCATCTTGGTTGGTGATCATTACTAATTTATAATCAAGTTCCTGAGCAATTTTACTCAAGTAAGTAAATGCTTTTGGGTAAAAAGTCACCTTTTCAAAAGCATCAACCTGATACCCAGGTGGCTCTTGAATTATCGTTCCATCACGATCGATGAACAACACTTTTTGTTTTTTGGTGGTAGTTTCGGTAGTCATGTATTTTGGTTAAACCAGTTCTTTAAGAGCTGAGATTAGTTTTTGATTTTCTTCAGAAGTGCCCACTGTAAACCGCAGGGTGTTTTCACACAGGGCTTGGGTACTTCTATTACGAACAACAATTCCTCTTTTGATCAATTGCTCGTAACGCTTGTTTGCATCATCTACTTTTGCCAAGATAAAATTAGCTTCTGAAGGATACACTTTTTCTACAAAATTCACTTCAAGTAATACTTTAGATAAAGCATCTCTCTCTCTTAAAATAGCGGTGATTTCGTTCTGAACTGAAGCATCATCAAGCACACGTTCTAAAGCGCGTTTTTGTGTGAGTTCATTTACGTTATACGGCGGTTTGATCTTGTTTAAGATCGCTATAATTTCTGCAGAAGCATAACAAATTCCTAAACGTATTCCTGCCAAACCATAGGCTTTAGACAAGGTTTGGGTCACCACAAGATTGGGATACTCCTGAAGTTTTGATGCCCAACTTTCTTCTGCTGAAAAGTCAATATAAGCTTCATCAACAATGACCAAACCTCTAAAATTTTCAAGCAATTGAACAATTTTATCTACGTCAAAACTGTTTGCTGTAGGATTGTTAGGCGAGCATAAAAAGAGCATCTTTGTCTGATGATCAACCTGTTCTAAAATTTGATGTACTTGCGGCTGAAAATCATTAGAAAGCAAGACTTCACGGTTGGCGATCGCGTTTGTATCTGCCAGTACGCCGTACATTCCGTAAGTTGGTGGCAGCGTAATGATATTGTCGGTTTTTGGTTCGCAAAAGGCTCTGAACAACAAATCAAGAACTTCATCACTCCCGTTACCTAAAAGAATCTGATCAACAGGCACACGTTTTAACGAAGACAAATGTTGCTTCAGCGTCACTTGCTGCGGATCTGGATAGCGGTTAACGCCGTTATTGTACGGATTTTCATTAGCATCAAGAAACACCATATCCTCGTGAAAATCTTTAAACTCATCCCGAGCCGAAGAATAAGGTTTTAGACGTGCTACATTGTCACGCACTAATTTTTCTAAGTGAAAGTTTAGGGTACTCATGGCTTAATTATCTAATGATTGTAGGCGTAAACTCACTGCATTTTTGTGTGCATGTAAACCTTCGGCTTCTGCCATAAGTTCGATGGCTTTACCAATATGCTGCATCCCTTGCTCAGAAATTTCCTGAAAGGTCATACTCTTCATAAAACTATCTAAGTTTACCCCGCTGTATTGTTTAGCATATCCGTTTGTGGGTAAGGTATGATTGGTTCCAGAAGCATAATCGCCGGCACTTTCTGGGGTAAAATTACCTATAAATACAGATCCTGCATTTGAAATGTTGTTAACGTAATACGCGTTGTCTGCTGTAGATACGATAAAGTGTTCTGGACCGTAAGCGTCAATAAGATCAAGCGCTTCTTCCTTTGTTTCAAGGTAAATAAGTTTGCTGTTGGCAATTGCCTTTTCTGCGATCGCTTTACGCGGAAGGCGCTCGAGCTGCTCTTGAAGTTCTTGTTCTGTAGCAGCGATAAGCTTTTTGGAGGTCGAAACCAAAATCACCTGACTGTCAACACCGTGCTCTGCCTGACTCAATAAATCTGAAGCAACAAAAGCCGGATTTGCTGTATCGTCTGCAACCACGAGCAATTCTGAAGGTCCGGCAGGCATATCTATGCTCACGTTAAACTTGGTTGCCATTTGTTTTGCAACCGTAACAAATTGATTGCCCGGACCAAAAATCTTGTATACTTTAGAAATACTTTGCGTACCAAAAGTCATCGCGCCAATGGCCTGAATCCCTCCAACTTTATATATTTTATCAATTCCGCATAGGTTTGCGGTAAACAAAATTGCCGGATTGATCTTTCCTTCTTTGTCAGGAGGCGTACATAAAACCACTTCTTTACAACCTGCAATTTTCGCAGGAATCGCCAACATTAAAATAGTAGAAAACAAAGGAGCTGTACCCCCTGGAATGTATAAACCAACTTTTTGAATGGGTCTTTTTTCTTGCCAGCAACGTACACCCGGTGCGGTAATCACTTCAACACGAGCTGTTTTTTGAGCCTCGTGAAAAGCTTCAATATTCTTTTTAGCGAGTGCAATAGCTTCTTTTAATTCTGAATTTAATACTGCGCCAGCCTCTTCAAGCTCTTGTGGTGAAACCTGAAGTTCGTCTTGTGCGCTACCGTCAAACTTCTCAGTATAGCGTTTAACCGCAATATCTCCTTCCGCTTTAATTGCATCAAAAATTTCTAGAACGGTGCCCTCGATTTGCTCATAGGTTTGTGTAGGACGTTTTAATAAACCTTCCCAAGTGGAGCGATCAGGATTTTCAACTTTATTCATAAAAACTAAGTTTTATCAAAATGAAATTACAACACCATTTTTTCAATATCACTTACTAAAATGCCCTGTGCTCCAGAGTCTTTTAGTTTATCGATAACCTCCCAAAATTCATGTTTATCAATCACAGAATGCACACTGCTCCAGCCTTCTTCAGCCAAAGGGAGCACCGTTGGACTTTTCATTCCCGGTAGTAAACCTATAATTTCTTCCAAGCGATCATTAGGTGCGTTAAGCAACACATATTTGTAATCCCTTCCTTTTAAAACGGCCCGTATTCTAAATAAAAGTTTGTCTAAAATTACTTGACGTTCAGTATCAATTTTAGGTGAAACAGCAAGTACTGCTTCAGATTTTAGCATCACTTCAACCTCTTTCAGGTTGTTTTTAAACAACGTACTTCCGCTAGAAACAATATCGCAAATACCATCTGCAAGACCAATGTTAGGTGCAATTTCAACAGAACCATTAATGATATGTAAATCGGCTTTGATACCAAATTGGTTTAAATAGTTCATAACCGTATTGGGATAAGAAGTAGCGATTTTTTTTCCTTCAAAATCTTTGACCGAATCATATTTTGTGCTTTTAGGCACGGCAAGAGAAACGCGGCATTTTGAGAACCCAAGTTTTTGTGCAATTGCAATATCGTCGCCTTTTTCAATAAGTACGTTCTCGCCTATGATAGCAATATCTACAACACCGTCTCTCAAATATTGAGGAATATCACCATTACGCAGATAGAATACTTCCAGAGGAAAATTGGCAGCATTAGCCTTAAGCTGATCACGACCATTGTCTATTGACACGCCGCAATCTTTTAGGATTTGTAGTGAATCTTCATTGAGTCTTCCTGACTTCTGAATGGCGATTCTAATTTTTTTAGTCATTGTGATTGGTTTGTTTGGCTTAAGCCATTCTAAACAGAAAACCCGTTTGAACGGCTCAAACGGGTTATTGTTATTTTATATATAAATTACATATACAACATCTTTACCTCGCTTGAGTGCGTGAATAAAAATGATGATGATGTAATACTGTTCTTCTCATAATGCGGCACGAATTTATAAAAAAAATACTTTTTGCGTGCATTATATCGAATAGATTTAACAACATGATGATCATTTTGTTACAATACCTTATTTTTGAGCAAATTGATTAGCGATGAAGAATTTTCTTATAGCGTTTTCTGTATTTACCTGCTGGTGTGTAGTAGGTCTATATTTTTTAAACACTACCGGAGCTTCCAATCGTAAAAGCTTATTTAAAGCAGCTTCTGTTTCTGTAGAATCCAATATAAATGCTACCAAAAGGATAAACACTTTTGAATTAACCGATACCCTGTTTAAAGAATCTGAAGATGCATCTAAAAAAAGAGGGATTTACCAAGATAGTAGTTTTGCTGAAACAGGAAATTATGATGCTTTAATAAACAATATTCAAGAACGCTTAGAACGTAACCAGCGGGCCATTGAAGAAGATGAAGAGCGTTTACGCCTGGCTAAACTCAATAAAAAATCTAAAGCATCTAAAACACCTCGACCTGAAGCAGACCTCACCTTTAGACCTTCTTTTAAACTGGCACGTCTGGTACACGATCAAAAAGCAGCGGAATTCTTAGCTCAAGTGGAGCGACAGCTAAAAATAAACCCACTGACACAAATTGAAATTATAGGCCATACAGATCATATAGGCGATGATCGCGATAATTATAAAATAGCATTAGAACAGGCTCAAAAAATTAGGCAGTTTATAATTAAAAGCTTTAATTTACCTGAAAATCAAGTTATTGCAACTTCTAAAGGAGAAGCAGACCCCTTATATCCTCGAGAAATGGAGGATAAAATAGAGCTCAATAATCGCTATGAATTGATATTTAAGTAATGATGCTACTAGCTATAATTCAAGCAAATAACGACAACCTTTCGGTGCCTCTTATTTATATAGAGGTTGCTGTATTGATGTTTGGTGCTTTTATGATCGGCTACTTCTTTGCTTATTATTATCAAAAAAGCCGCTATGTTAAAAAAGTAAACTTACTGCGTCAAAAATATTCTGATAAACCCGAAAATGAGGCCATTGAACTGGAAGATGATTTCCTAGAAGATGAATATGAGGTCGCAGCCGAAAGGAAAACTGAAATCACCAAGCCTGAGGAAGACGAAGCGCTACGAACAGACCTGGATTTTTCAAGAATAGGAGCCGCTAGCGCTGATGATGCAGATAATCTTCAGAAAATTATTGGTATCGGACCTTATACTGAAGAGAAATTGAATACCATTGGCATTTACACCTATGACCAAATAAGCAAATTCAATGCTCGGGATATTGAAATTGTAACGGATCTGATTCATTTCTTCCCCGATCGTATCGTTAACGACAACTGGGTTGCTAAAGCGAAACTACTGCTTCAATCAAAGCAACGTGCGCAATTAAGACGGGACCGAGAAGTACGCATGAAAAAAGCATAAAAAAAGGCGAATCTGATTAGGATTCGCCTTTTTAGTTCTTTAAAATTATCCCTAGTTGTTTCCTAAAATAATTGGCAGTCCGCCGTCTCCAGAACCGATAACAATTACTTTTGAATTGTTTGACTCCGAAAGTTTAAGTGTAGCTTCAATCCCTTTATCTTTTAGGATTTGATCATTAAGCGACTGACTCAAGATCTTATTTGCATCTGCTTTACCTTGCGCTTCAATAACCTGACGCTCTGCCTCCTTTTGCGCAGAAATCAATCTAAATTCATATTCTAAAGATTCCTGTTCCTGACGCAGTTTACGCTCGATTGCTTGCTTTATTGTTGCCGGTAGCGTAACATCTCGAACCAAGACTTCGTCCAACACGATGTATTGATTCTTTACAATTTTTTTAGTCTCATCATAAATTTCAGCTTGTATGGCATCTCTTTTAGAAGAATAAAGCTGCTCTGGAGTATAACGACCAACCACAGATCGTGCAGCCGATCTAATGGTAGGTAATAAAATTCGGTTAAGATAATCTTCTCCTATTTCCTGATGCAATTTCCCAAGGTTGGCTGCATCTGGTTTGTACCATACCGAAGCTTCTAATTTGATATCAAGACCGTTAGAAGAAAGCACATTCATAATTTCTTTTAATTCCTGGCGTCTAACTTCGTAGATAAAAACTTTGTTCCACGGTGCAACAATGTGAAAACCTTCACCAAGCGGTGGTTGCTCGGTAACTACTCCTCCGCCAAAAGGTTTATAAAGTACTCCTGCTTCTCCAGATTCTATGGTGACCGCAGATTTTGCGATTATGACCACCAGAATAATAACTCCGATGATTATGGGTATTCCAATTTTAGGTAATCGTTCCATTATATGATTTTTTATTTATTAGATAAGTCCGTTGTATTTTCTTATAAACCATTCGGTTGTTAAACTTACTACGATGAGTATCAGCAACCAAGTAAAGTCTATCAAAGGTACATTTTTTTCAATGGCTCGTTCTACAATGCTATATTTTGAACTTTCCAGAATGCTATCTATAACTTCATTCGCTTTATCAATAGTTTGAATTTGACCTCCTGTTTCTTCAGAGACAATTTGCATAGTTGCATAGTCGGCGTTCAAATTTTGCTCTTCAATAGCATACGGAATACTCGTAAAGCTTCCTTCAACAGTCAAATTATCTGCTGATGCACGCACCTCAAATGTATAATCGCCGGGTTCAAGACTAGTGAGTTGAGCTTCGTAAGTACTTCCATTAAAAACCATTGGTGATTCATACACCAGCCCTTCCTGATCAAACACTTGAATCTGCAGCTGAGCTCCCGGATCAAAAACATAGTTCTTATCAAAGTACTGTGCAGTGATCACTGTTGAAATTCCGCCGTAATAAAAGCGCTCATAATCTACATCAAGTCGGGTGCGTTTTTGATCGCTGGCTGAATACTGAATTAATTTATCAATAAAGGTGTCAAATGCTTCAAAATCACCTTGATCTAAATAGGTCTGACTGCGCCATTGAAATATTCCTGTCCCAAATAAAAACACTTCACGGGGGCCGGAAATCTCTGTCACTCCGAGTAAGGGATTTCCTGTTTCAACACCATTTATGCGCTGGTAAAGAAGCACATCGCTTGCGCCTGAAAGTGTGATCTCGCCAAAAATAGATTCAAGCGGTGGATAATTCCTAAACGCTATTCCATTCAATTGAAATGCAGAAAACGAAGTATTCAGTAGCGGTTGAACAGCTTCAGACTGCCTGCTTCGAGGAAGAATGAACGTATTTTGAACATTGTTTAAAAAAGATAAATTACTATCTAAGCCAACAATCGTAAACCTATTTTTGTTGCTTGCGTTGAGTTGTTCATAAATATTGCTGAAAGAAGTATCAGGCTGAAAAAGAATTACTAAATCAGAAGTATTAAGCATTTCATCAGTAACCTTCTCAATAGACTGAAGCTTTACTTCTCTTAGTTCATTACTTTCTATACTCTTTTTTAAAACGCCAAGATCTGGATGCAATACGCCATAAACCACCAAAATTTCAGAACGCTGATCGATTACTTCAGTAGCAAAACTTTTACTATTATTCGTGGTGTTTTGCTCTTCGGGAAGCTCGTTTATAACTACCGAATAGGTTTGTACACCTCGCGTTTCAGCATTTAAATAAAAACTGAATTGATGCGTATTTTCCGTTTCAGAAAAAGTGGTGCGCGCACTGTGAACGACACGACCCTTGGTATAAACATTAACCTTAGCATCAACCGTGTTGGTCCCTAAATACGAGGCGTTTACTTCCACCGGAAATTGGTTATTTATAAATGCATATCGATTAACATTTACCTGATCTATACGCAAATCTTCATAGGCTGCAGTATCTCCCACCACAATAAAATTACGAGCGACATCGGCAGATTGTTTTGCTACATAGCGGTAATTGGCTCCTAAGTTGGTGTTACCGTCAGTGATAAAAACCGTGGTGTATTCCTGATTTTTATACACCTTATCGAATGTTGTAATGCTCTTGGCAATATTGGTTTGTTCTTTGTCAAACGTCAGACTATCACGTGTTGCAACATCTGTAGAAAATGTATAAGTATCGATATCAAAACGTTCCTTAAGCGCTTTATTATTCTGGATATCACGTACTGCTTGTTTAAGCTGCAAAGTGTCGCCTAATAGACGCATCGATGCTGAATTATCTACAGCTAAAACAAGCTTGGGTTTAATTGTAAGGTAGCTGACTTGCTTAAAAGAAGGATTCAACAAAAGAAGCAAGGCCGAAAAAATACTTATAAAACGTAAGCCAATCAATAACAGTCTTAAGTTTTTTGACCGCTCAGGCTTGTAGAAGTATAAAAATAGAGCGGCACCCAGAGCTATTATCCCTAAGAGGATGATGTAAATACCTGTGGATGCCGTCATAAATTAGTTGTCTTTTTTAAAGGAAGAATTAGGTTAACATTCCACCATCAACCTGTAAAACCTGACCTGTAACATATGCGCTCATATCACTTCCTAAAAATACACAGGCATTTGCGATATCTTCAGGAGTGCCTCCTCTTTTTAACGGAATTGCATCACGCCATCCTGCAACCACTTTTTCATCAAGTTTTGCTGTCATTTCTGTCTCGATAAATCCAGGAGCGACAACGTTAGTACGAATGTTTCGCGATCCTAATTCGAGAGCCATAGATTTTGAAAATCCAATGATTCCTGCTTTTGAAGCTGCATAATTCGCCTGACCAGCATTTCCTTTGATTCCGACAACAGAACTCATATTGATAATGCTTCCGTAGCGTTGTTTTAGCATGGTGCGCTGTACAGCTTTGGTCATATTAAAAATAGACTTTAGATTCACTTCGAGTACTTTATCAAAATCCTCTTCGCCCATACGCATCAACAAGTTATCTTTTGTGATTCCGGCATTGTTAACCAAAACATCGATAGAATCAAAATCTTCACTTATTTGCTTGATCAACTCTTGACAAGCCTCAAAAGAAGATGCATCAGATTTGTAGGCTTTTGCCTTCACTCCCATAGCAGTTAATTCCTTTTCTAACTCTTCTGCGGGACCTGCTGAAGAACTATAGGTAAAGGCCACATTTGCACCGTTTTGAGCAAAAACTTTGGCTATACCATTTCCAATCCCGCGACTAGCGCCGGTGATGATTGTATTTTTTCCTTCTAAAAGTTTCATTCTAAATTGATATGTCTAATGTAAGTTCATTTGAATAGCCGTAAATATAGGAAACTTGCGGTGTATGCAAACGAAAAAACCAACACATTACGCGTTGGTTTTTTTCTAAAACTTTTAAATCATAGACTTACCACCACCCATGCACGTTGTACATTATCGTTTGTGGCTGATTTGAAAAATAGGCATTCATTAGTTCGCGTGTAGTTTCAAGCGAAGCCTTTTGCACTTCGGCATTTAACTCTTGTTGTTTTAAAATATAATCCCATTTTCTGTCTGTAAGTTCATACATCCTGTTACCAATTTCCTTTGATAGCTTGACCGCATCCTTATAGCAAGAAGCATTTGGATTAATTGAAGCGAGTATTTTACCCGCTACAGCTGCTCCTGCAGAAGAAGGATCTGTTGACCAGGCATTTCTAGCTTCATTAACTTTTTGCAGACACTCGTTATCGATTTTTTGATTATAAAGCTCAGGGATTAATGCGGAAGCTTGAGTATAACAGTCTTTACTCACCTCAGGTATTGTCGTTAGGTTAAGCAAAGCCAAATCAAACTTATTCTGAGCCGCTGCAACTTTAGCTTCGTTTAAAATAAAGTCACATCTTGTGTTGTAGTATTCAAGGATCTTAGGTTTTGCCTGTTCAATTACGCGTTTAAACTCCTTATTCTCAGGACGAATTTGTTTGAACGCATTGATGTAGGCTTTAGCCTCTGTTCTCCCTACACCTTTAGCGGTAATAGAACCTGAAGAAAATTTTGTTCCTGAAACACCATCTCCTACAAAAAGGCCAATGTCTAATACTACCGCTATACTTGCGGGTGCACTGGCTATGACATTCTTTGATAAAACCGAAACATTAGGCGTGATGATAAATCTTCCATTTGACGTGCTTCCGCCAAGGCCATATTGATTCACCGCTCTCGCCAATTTACTTTGTAAATTATTACGTGCTACTACGGGTAAATATTCGATTTGATCAGAAACATAGCTTGTTAATTCTAAACGTCCTAAGTCGTCATAACTAGAAAGTGTATTTTGCGAAAAAGCAACTCTTGTAACTGAAAGCATTGCTACTAAAGCAAAGCAGAATTTTATACTGTTTTTCATAATTTCTTTATTTACTTCCTAAAAATATGGTTGCCTCACCCAATCCTCGTGTGGTTAATTTATTGACGATATTGAACGGGCTGTCTTTTAAGTAATCACTTAAACCTTTAGCAAAACGACGCGTATCCATTGCTCGCTCACGACCGTTTCTCGTATAGTATAACGGAATTCTTACCTGTTCAAAAATCATCATGTTTTCAGTCGCATCTGTCGTAGAAAATCTATTTTTTACAGTATTGTCTGCAATCCAATCTTCTATAATAAAGCCCAGCTCCTCTTGCTCAGGACCAAATTCTGATTCTAAATCATCTCCCCAGTCATCCCAACGTTTGATTCTTATGGTGATCTCACGACCATTTTCAAACAAATCATCAAAATGATCTTGTAGACTATTTGCAAACTCGTCTATGTAAGAAAGTACTGATTCTTCTAAAAGCACAGGAAGTTCTGCTGAAAAAGACGGAGCGCCTGTTCCTGCGGCCGTTGCGATTTGCTTGTTAGAATAGGCGTCTATACCTTGAAGGTTAAATGTGATCGACTTTTTAGGTCCGGTTTGATTCACCGTCCACGTGAGTTGCATAATTATATCAGCCTTTGCTATAGATTTTAAGCGATCAACCGGACTTTCTGCAACTTCAGAACCTGCTTTAGAAGAACGAAGCGCATCTTCTGCTGCGTACGAATTGAGCGATTTAATTACAGATTCCATATTTTTTAAAGGGAATCCGCGGTCTGCCATAAGACCGTTTAATTTACTTACCACAAGTAGTAAATCTGAGCTTTGCTGAAAAGCCGCTTTATAATCAGGTATGGTCTCGATCATACCTTGATTTTCAAATTGCATCATATAGCCATTGGTAATACACCAGTTATCACTAGGCACAACCATTAATGTGGGTTTTTTGGCTTGAGCCTGAATATGCCCAATAAAAAATGCCAAAAAAAGTATTGTAATAATCTGTCTCATTTTACTCTATTATTTCATCTTTGATTAATAATCGTCTTAAGTCATCTACGCGTACCTTAAGCTCCAATCCATAGGCAACCTTGGCGTCGCTTCTGGGATTACCTTTAAACTTTCTATCCAAAAAGGGTTCTCTATGTAAGGAAACAAACGATTTATACTTTCCGTTTTCTGAAAAAAATCTGTTGAAATAAGTCTCGTAGTTTTCAAGCGCATTAGGCTTTACCACTAAAGGACGAATTTCACAAGAAGAATTTCCATTACGAATTCCTTTAAACATTATATCGCGCAGCGCATTTTTACGTGCCTGTGCCTCGGCTTGTTTACGATCTAAACCTGTACCCCAGCTTTTAACCAGTTGCGTTCCATCCCCTAGATTTCCCAAACATTGGGTCTCATAGGAATAGTACCCTGAAATAGTTTCGGGTGTTTTGCACGAACTCATCATTGAGAAAACGACTCCTGCGAGTACAAGTAGTATTTTTATATTCTTCATAATATTCCTGTTAAAATCCAGATGATAGGCCTCTTATTATACCAGCAGCTTCAAGCTCATCGCGTAAAAGCTTTTTATTCACAGAAACTATAACTCCAATTTTATATTCTTTTCTGCTTATTTTAATACGATCACCTGCAGCTATCGCTCCGTTTGTAGTAAGGCTCACAAATTTTTGAAACTTCCCTCCATTATTGAAAAAAGCGTTAAAATAATCGGCCTTTTCCTGTTCAATATTAGCGTTACGGGCTAAAGCAGGTTGAGCTACACAGCCGCGTTCTCCTTGAGGAACTCCTTTAAAAATAATACCATGTATAGCATTCTTTTTTGCCTGTTCTGCAGCTACTTGAGGTTTTTTGGAGTAAGACCAAACTTTGATTAAAGTCGTTCCTTGCTTTCCTGTGCCAACACACTCTATCTCATAACGCCAGTTGGCTGTATCTTCGTCTGCTCGATCTTCAAAGCGTTTTTGCGCATTAAGGGATGAGCAGGAAATCCCGATAAGAATTAAGATTAGGGATATTTTTATTTTATTCTTCATAATTGATTCTAATTGATTTGTCTGATTAACATACCTGAGTAGTATTTGTTTGAAGATCCTTTGAACAAGGTTTGTCCAGATAAATTGGCACTGGAATCTTCTTCGGCCAAATAGCTATTGTCCCAAATATCATTTTTATCTACTTTGATGGTCCCCACACGCTCATAGTAAGTTTTACCATCCTCACCTAAAACTTGTTCAAGCACTTCAAACTTATCTCCCTTTTCGATACCTTCTTTAGTGCCAATTTTTGCAGCGATTGGATCCCCGCTAAGCAAAGGAGTTTTCACTCGGAAATCCTCGAATTCGCGTTGTAACTGTGCGATAGATTTATCTGAAGCTCTCACCGTTGCAATACCAATTAAATCTTCATTGGTTTTGTTAGAAAAAATGGTGGATTGCAAATTCTTTCTTGCTACTTGCGTTCCTATAAATTTGAGTTTGAAAATATCGGTATTATCAAAAGCGGCTTTTCTATTGGGATCGTGGGAATTCTCGTCCATCCACATCTCATTATAGAATCTGCTAGCGACCTCCTCATTCCATTCTAATTGATAGAGATAAGCGGTAGTCTTCACAAAATAACCTTTACCTAATGCAGTTTGAGCCAAGTTCACCCCATCTACGACAGTTGAAACGTTTTCCATTCCCGGGACAAAAGACGCAGCTGCGCTCACGACCGATAGAAAACCTCCAGTCTTTTTTGCTTTTTCTTCCTTATTGGTGTATTTGAAATCGTAGACAATTACAAAGGTGTTTTTAATGAGTTCTTCACCTGCATCCTCTAAAAGCGCTTGACCTCTTTGACTGTCCTGTGCTACAAGTACATCAAGATCTGAAGCATTATATGAACCGCGATTCGCTATGACTTCCATATCAAAATTGCCGTCAACATCTCTATTAAACCACTTTGCAACCAATTCTTTTGCTGTTTGGTTTTGAATAAAAAATTGATTGATCGCTTCGGTTTGATCATCAATACCTCCTGCAGTATTGATTAAATATGGTCCTATATTGTGGTTATTAAATTTTTCTGAAAGCTCAATATTTCCAAAGGTGTTTCTAATGTGACCAAAATGCTCTCGAGAATCATCATTAATCATCAGCGTATACAAAGAACTTCTTCGATATTTTAACCCTGTAGTTTCATTCACTTCAGAATTTTTAACTCTATCTCTGGCTTCAACATTTCCCATCAATACGTTTGAGGTTGAAGTATTAACCGCTCTAAAACCTTTTTCTTCTTTAAGCTTTAGAATTTCTTTATAAGCCTGATCTCTAAGATTAAGCGAAGGTGCTTCTGCATCAATACCTGCAATGTTTTGTGCTATTGCAGCCATTTCTTCTGTAGATTTAGCAGCAGCTATATCATCAATATATTCATTTATTGAAGCGTCATTGACAGCTGTAGCAGCTGTGTTTGTAGGAAGATCGTTAATGCTCAATCCTGTTTTATGCAACGGATAATCTTCTTGAAAAGAAGTATTTCTTCTTCCTGCTGCAGGTTTTCCATTTATGACAACTTGACTCGGGAACTGTTCAGCTTCTTGAAGGGTTTCCTGAAATCGCTCTGTATACTTCTCCAAATCCTTTTGGTCTACTTCAACATAATCTATATTCTTACTCAATTTCTTTTGAAGATCGTCATAAACGTCTGTGTTTTGAGTGGCTAATTCCAGATATTCCATATGACTATTATTTGCTGAAAAATAATAGGTTTCGCCCGCTTTAAAAGTAACCGGTATCTGATAAGCAGCACTGATAATAGCTGTGTGAGAAATACCACTTATATTGTATTGTCCTGGTTTAACTTCAGTTTTAATAACATCTTTTCCTTTGATCGCGCCTTTGTAATCAGTGTCGATGAAAATGTGAAATTTGGTACCACTTCCCGCAAAACCATTATTTCTTATAAAATATACAGTTGCTGGAGTGTTTGATACTTCTTCTGGTTGAGCTGACTCCTGTGATTCTGTCTGACTTTCCTTGGCAACTTCTGCAAGCGATGTCAAAAGGTTTTGGTTTGAATCAGGAGTTGCGGCTTGTTGATCCTCCGGAGTAGTCTCAGCAGTGGCAATTACTTCAGGTGTTTCTTCCGAAGTTTCTTCTACAGCAATAACTGCAGTGCTTTCTTGTAATTTTTTATCCAAAACATTTGACTGAGGATCTGTTGTAACTAATGGAGTTGTTTCCTTAATATCTACTGTATTGGAAGTATCTGGAGCAGCATTTAATTCAGATTCAGCCACTTTAGTTTCTGTTTGAGGAGCCTCTGATTCTAATGTTTCAGCTTCAGTACTTGCCGCTTCGGCTTTATTTTCATTCAAAGCCTGTAGAGCAAGCATAGTATCGTCACGAAGTGCACGCTCCTTCGCTGCAGCCTCTTCCTGAGCTTGTTTTAATTTTTGGAATTTTTCAGCGTTGCTGATATCCAATGCGTCAATGGCTTGAAGATTATTTAAAAAATCATCTTCAAAAGCAACTTTAGGCGTTTTTAGCTTCAACGTTTTGTTTGCGTTAAGCAAGACAGACCATTTTGATCCATCGTCCAAACTACTCATGTTATCTATGGTAGTAACTAAATATTTCTGGGAATTTTTGTAATCTTTTATTTCCTTTTCTTCTGCAACGGATAGTCCTAGACTTGTTTGGCAAAGCGCCGCTGAAAAATTAAATAAGATTAAAAGTACAAGTAGTTTTATCTTCATAAGGGAACTGTTAAAATTTATAATTGTTAAAAATGCTATAAAATTTAACAGTCCTCAATACCCAATATCCGGTATATTTTGAAATTGAATATGTGATTTTCGGGAATAAAAAAAGCCTGACTATCTAAAGTCAGGCTTTTTTATATTCTTATGTAAGGTGCTCTTAGCTCAATAGCTCGGCAACTTTTTTACCGATCTCAGCAGGAGAATCAACAACGTGAACTCCGTTTTCTTTTAAGATTTTCTTTTTGTCTGCTGCAGATTCTCCTTCTCCTGAAACAATAGCCCCTGCGTGGCCCATTGTTCTACCAGCCGGTGCAGTCTCACCTGCGATAAAACCGATTACCGGTTTTGTAGTTCCGCTAGCTTTGATCCATTTTGCAGCATCAGCTTCTAATTGTCCTCCAATCTCACCGATCATAACCACAGCTTCAGTCTCTGGATCATTGATCAATAATTCAACAGCTTCTTTAGTAGTAGTCCCGATAATTGGGTCACCTCCGATACCTATAGCTGTAGTAATTCCTAAGCCTTGTTTTACAACTTGATCTGCAGCTTCATAAGTAAGAGTTCCTGATTTTGAAACAATACCAACTTTACCTTTTTTGAAAACGAAACCAGGCATAATCCCAACTTTCGCTTCACCCGGAGTGATTACACCAGGACAGTTAGGACCGATAAGACGACAATCTTTATCTTTAATATAGTCAGCAGCTTTAATCATATCTGCTACAGGAATACCTTCAGTAATCGCGATGATCACTTTAATTCCCGCATCAGCAGATTCCATAATCGCATCAGCAGCAAATGCCGGCGGTACAAAGATGATTGAAACATCAGCTCCGGTTTCTTTAACTGCATCTTCTACAGTATTAAAAACAGGCTTTTCTAAATGCGTCTGACCACCTTTTCCGGGTGTTACACCACCAACTACGTTAGTGCCGTATTCAATCATTTGACCAGCGTGAAAGGTACCTTCACTTCCGGTAAAACCTTGTACAATTATTTTGGAATCTTTATTTACTAAAACGCTCATGAGTTGTTTGAATTTTGTGGTAACAAAAATAATTTTTTAAAGCTGAATGCTAAAGGAATTTTAGGACTTTATACGAATGTGTGCATCATTATTTTGCGGGTCATCATCGCTAGGCTGACTAATTTGATAACCGCGATACAGCAATCCGTCTTTAAGTTCCCAAATTGCCATAAAATGAATGATACCTACTTCTTCGTCAGGATTTTCAACCGTTTTGATGTAATAGGTTAACCGTGCACTTACTTTGTCATCCTCAGAGATCAAATGACTTATTGAACAACGCAACGATATGAACGACTTACCCATTTCTGAAGACATATCGGCAAGATCATCGTAAGTCATCTTGGAAAATCCCGTTGAGGCATTCCAATACAATTCTGCATCTTGATGTAAAAACTTTTTAAGAACACTTGAATCATTAAAAAAATCAGATTCATATAAACCTCTAACGAGGTCCTTTGCAGATTGACTCATTTTATTTTTTTATTTGTTCTAAAATATAAGGAATTTGACGAATGGAAGCCAATTCTCTAAACTTCTTTTTACTGTCTTCAGCCGGAGTTCCTAAATAGGACTTCCCTCCTTCTAAAGTACGCCCTACTCCACTCTGTGCAAAAATTACTGCTTTCTCTTTGATGGTAATTCCACTAGCGATTCCTACTTGTCCCCAAATGACAACATCATCTTCTATCACTACACAACCCGCGATTCCTGACTGCGCTGCAATAAGTACGCGTTTTCCTATTTGTGTATCGTGACCTACGTGCACCTGATTGTCAAGTTTTGAACCTTCTCCAATAATTGTGTCACCAGAAACGCCCTTATCTATAGTAGATAAAGCACCAATATCAACATGATCTTTGATAATAACACGTCCACCGGAAAGTAATTTATCAAAGCCTATTTCCCGCTTTTTATAATAAAAAGCATCTGCACCCAAAACGGCTCCAGAATGAATGGTAACCCCATCGCCTATCACCGCATTATCATAAATACTGACATTTGCGTGTATCAAACAATTTTTACCTATACGCACATTGTTACCTATAAAACAATTAGGCTGAATAGAGGTTCCTTCACCAATTGTTGCTGAAGCAGCTATCGAAGAAGTCGCCTTTTCAAAAGGTTTAAAAAATTGTGTGAGCTTATTAAAGTCGGCAAACGGATCTTCAGAAATAAGTAAAGCTTTACCTTCTGGGCAATCTACTCTTTTGTTTATCAAAACAACAGTTGCTGCAGAAGCCAAAGCTTTATCGTAATATTTAGGATGATCAACAAAAACAATATCTCCGGGTTCTACGACATGAATTTCATTCATTCCCAAAACCGGAAAATCAGCATCGCCAACATAATCTACATTGAGAATGGTAGCAATTTGTTCTAAAGTATGATTTTGAGGAAACTTCAACTATTTATTCTTTGATACGCTCTTTGTAGGTTCCTTTTTCAGTCTCTACTTTAATTTTATCTCCTTCATTTATAAATAAAGGAACGTTTACTTCTGCACCCGTTTCTACAGTAGCAGGTTTTGTAGCATTGGTTGCTGTATTACCTTTTACACCAGGCTCGGTTGCAGTAACCTCCAGAATAACGTGCGCAGGCATATCTACAGATAGCGGCAGGCCGTCTTCAGTATTGATAGCAATAGAAACCACTTCACCTTCTTTTAAAAGTCCGGGTTGATCTAAAGCAGATTCTAAAAGACGTATTTGAGTGTAATCGTCTGTATTCATAAAGTGATACCACTCGCCATCGCTATATAAAAACTGATAACCTTTGGTCTCAACGCGAACTTCTTCGATCTTATGACCCGCAGAAAAGGTATTATCTAAAACTTTTCCGTTAGTTACACTTTTTAATTTTGTTCTTACGAAAGCAGGTCCTTTACCTGGCTTTACATGTAAAAATTCAACTATTTTATAAATATCATGGTTGTAGTGAATACACATCCCATTACGAATATCTGATGTAGTTGCCATATATATGTTTTAATCTATTTTTTACTGAAATTAATTAGCGGTAAAATACCCTTTCATAATACCACGTTGTGAATTACGTATAAACTGAAGAATCTCATCTCGTTCCGGAGTAGCTTCCATTTCAGCCTCTATAATATTTACAGCTTGAGTATTGTTGTAATTCTTTTGATAAAGAATACGATAAATGTCTTGAATTTCTCTGATTTTCTCCGTGGTAAACCCTCTACGTCTCAAACCAATAGAATTGATGCCGACGTAAGACAACGGTTCGCGTCCTGCTTTTACATAAGGAGGAACGTCTTTACGTACTAATGATCCACCGGTAACAAATGCGTGGCTACCTATGGTACAAAACTGTTGTACCGCAGCCATCCCCGCTAAAACAACGTGATCACCCACAACAATATGCCCAGCGAGCGTACTGTTGTTTGAAAAAATACAATGATCTCCCACAATACAATCGTGAGCAATATGGCTGTAGGCCATAATCCAGCAATTGTTTCCTATTTGGGTTTTCATACGGTCTGTAGTACCACGATTTATGGTCACACACTCTCTAATCGTTGTGTTGTCACCAATGATCGTTACCGTATCTTCATCGTCAAACTTTTTATCCTGCGGAATTGCAGATATTACGGCCCCGGGAAAAATATTTACATTTTTACCGATGCGCGCACCTTCCATAATCGTAACGTTTGATCCTATCCAGCTGCCTTCACCAATTACAACATTATTATTAATAGTTGTAAACGGCTCGATCACCACATTTTTGGCGATTTTAGCTCCAGGATGTACGTATGCTAAGGGTTGATTCATAAATCTAGTCTTTCTTTACTTTTACTATTTGAGCCATTAGCTCTGCCTCTGAAACTAATTTACCATTAACATAGGCGCTACCTTGCATATGGCAAATTCCTCTACGAATAGGCGATAGTAAATCTAGTTTAAATATAAGCGTATCTCCGGGAAGTACTTGTTGTTTAAAGCGTACATTATCAATCTTCATGAAATACGTAAGATAATTTTCGGGATCGGGAACAGTACTCAATACTAAAATCCCACCGGTTTGTGCCATGGCTTCTACCTGAAGTACACCCGGCATTACTGGCGAACCCGGAAAATGACCAACAAAAAATGGCTCATTCATCGTCACATTCTTAAGACCTATAACGCCTGTATCTGTGATTTCTAGAATTTTATCTACAAGCAAGAAAGGTGGTCTATGCGGCAACATTGCCATAATCTCATTGACATCTTTAACCGGAGGTTTTGATAAGTCAAAAGAAGGAACGTTATTACGTTTTTCTAATTTGATTATTTTCTTCAGTTTTTTTGCAAATTGTGTATTTACAAAATGCCCAGGTTTATTCGCAATCACTTTTCCTTTAATTGGCATACCAACCAAAGCTAAATCACCAATTACGTCAAGCAATTTATGTCTCGCTGCTTCATTAGGATGATGCAAGGTTAGGTTATCAAGAATACCGTTTGATTTAACTGAAATATTATCCTTATTAAAAGCTTGTCTCAGCTTATCCATTGTTTCAGGAGATAACTCTTTATCTACATAAACAATAGCATTATTAAGATCTCCTCCTTTGATCAAGCCATTTTCTAGCAACATTTCTATCTCGTGCAAAAAGCTGAATGTTCTTGAATCTGAAATTTCATCTTTAAACTCGGTGATGCTTTTGATACTTGCATTTTGTGTGCCTAGAATCTTTGTTCCAAAGTCTACCATTGTAGTCAGTTGATATTCTTCAGCAGGCATGAGCATGATTTCGCTTCCTGACTTTTCATCAACATAACTAATCACTTCGGTAACCACATATTCTTCTCTGCAAGCTTCTTGCTCCTTCAGCCCTACTTTTTCTAAAGCTTCAACAAAAAACTTAGAAGAACCATCCATAATAGGTGGTTCTGAAGCATCAAGTTCGATACAAATATTATCTATACCCATACCCACACAAGCAGCTAATACGTGCTCACTTGTTTGAATATGAACTCCAGATTTCTCAAGGTTTGTCCCACGCTGGGTATTCACCACATAATCTGCATTCGCCTCTATAATTGGCTGTCCTTCAAGATCTACGCGCTTAAAAAACATGCCGTTATTTTCATCTGCCGGCTTAAATGTAAGTGTAACATTTTTACCTGTATGTAAACCAACGCCGGTTAAGGAAACCTCACCGGCGATTGTTTTTTGCTTTCCTTCAGCTTTACTTATCATTGGATTTTTGTTTTTCCAAATTATTTAATTGTTCTGCCAGACTCGGCAAGTTTTTAAAGTGTACATATGACTTATTAAAGTCATTATATGATAATGCCGGAGAACCTTGAACGGCCTCGTCGTTTTTAAGATTTCTGGTAATACCAGACTGTGCTTGAATACGTACACGATCACCAATGGTAATATGCCCCACGATTCCTACCTGACCTCCAATCATACAGTTTTTACCAATTTTTGTAGAACCTGCAATTCCGGTTTGTGCGGCTATTGCTGTATGTTCTCCAATCTCCACATTATGTGCGATCTGAATCTGATTGTCAAGTTTAACACCTTTGCGAATAATCGTAGAACCCAGTGTTGCACGATCTATTGTAGTACCCGCTCCTATGTCTACGTTATCTTCAATAATCACATTACCGGTTTGCGGAATACGCGAGTATTCGCCATTTTCATCAGGAGCAAAGCCAAATCCATCAGCGCCTATAATAGCACCACTGTGTACATAAACTGTTTCTCCAAGAACACAATCTGAATAGATCTTAGCACCTTGAAAAAGCACGCAGTTGTCTCCTATTTTACAATTATCGCCAATGTAAACATTAGGATAGATCTTAACGTTTTCCCCAATCTTAACGTTGTTTCCAATGTAGGCAAAAGCACCTAAATATAGGTCTTCACCATACTCAGCTGTTTCTGAAATGAATGAGGGTTCTTCTATCCCAGATTTATTCAGCTTTACTTGGTTATAATATTCAAGTAGCTTAGAAAATGACTTATAGGCATCTTCAACACGAATTAAAGTAACTTCAATATCGTGTTCTGGTTGAAAATCTTTATCAACTATAGCGATTGAAGCTTTAGTTTTATATATATATGGTGTGTACTTTGGATTCGCCAAAAAAGTAAGCGATCCCTGTGTACCTTCTTCTATTTTTGAAAGTTTAGAAACTTCTGCATTGGGGTTTCCGTCGACAGAGCCTTCTAAAATTCCAGCAATTTGTTCAGCTGTAAATTTCATCATCGCAAAAATAGAAAAAAAGGGTTTAATTTAAGTGCTTCGGATAGCAGATATAGTTTTTTGTGATCACCTTTGATAAGGCCTTTAAACTCAGCTGATCACTAGCCGAAATAACATCGATGACCTTTCCTTTTTTTGTCAATATATTAATGGCTTCCTTTTTTAAGGTATAAGCTTGATTGGTAAGTGTACCGGTAAACACAAAATAATCTACCTCTTCATCAGTAATGTCATAATGCGCTTTTACACGTTCACGCTCTTCTTGAATAAATTCTTTCTTGAAAGGTTTTTTCTTGATTTTTATGCGAGGTAATTTTCGGTCAATGATGATTTTACAAAGGGTACTCAAAACAAAGTCATCGGCATCGCACCAAGATTTCATAGCCGATATAATGTCATAATCATCAAGGTTTGAAAAAACTTCTAGCGCCTCTTGATCAAAAACACCTTCAGCATTTTTTTTCTTCAAAAAATAACTTAACGCCTTACTTGCCGGCAAAACCTGACCACTTTCGGTTAGATATTTTGCACGCTTTAAAACTTTTACCAATACTTGCTCGGCAACAAGACTGGTTTTATGTAAATACACCTGCCAATACATCAGACGGCGGGCTACAAGAAACTTCTCTATAGTATAGATCCCCTTTTCTTCTACCATCAGTTCGTCATCTTTGACATTAAGCATTGCCAGAATACGATCGGTATTAATATTCCCTTCAGCCATCCCGGTATAAAAACTATCGCGCTTGAGGTAATCGGTACGATCCATATCCAACTGACCTGAAACCAACTGATGTAAAAAAGGACGGTGGTACGTTCCCTTAAAAATTTTAAGAGCCAGGGTTAAACTTCCGTTAAACTCATAGTTGAGCTGCTCCATAAATTGAAGTGATATTTGCTCGTGATGCACCCCTTCTGCGATACTATTTTCCATCGCATGGGAAAATGGACCGTGACCAATATCATGCAATAAAATCGCAGCCATTGTAGCTTCTTTCTCTTCCGCAGAAACGCTAACACCTTTCTGCTCAAGCTTTTCAAGTGCCTTTTGCATTATATGAACACAACCTATCGCATGATGAAAACGGGTATGATGCGCCCCGGGATATACTAAATAAGACAAACCCATTTGCGAAATCCTGCGTAAACGCTGAAAGTATTTATGTTCAATAAGGTTAAATATGAGTCCGTTGGGGATGGTAATAAACCCATATATAGGGTCGTTAATTATCGTAAGTTTGTTAGCGGTCTTCAACGCGAAAGGCTTTTAAAATTTGATAACGCAAAATGCGTAAGCATATGGTTTTTATAAAACCAAGCATCACAAATATACTATTATGAGTACGATAAAAATATTATGGGTAGATGATGAAATCGATTTACTCAAACCACATATCCTTTTTTTAGAAAAGAAAAACTATGAAGTAACTACTTGTCAAAGTGGTACCGAGGCGATTGACCTTGTAGAAGAACAAAACTTTGATGTTGTTTTTCTTGATGAAAATATGCCTGGTCTCACCGGATTAGAAACCCTGAGTGAGATCAAGGCAAAACGCGACACACTTCCTGTAATTATGATCACAAAAAGTGAGGAAGAATATATTATGGAAGAAGCTATTGGTTCTAAAATAGCAGACTACTTAATCAAACCGGTTAATCCCAACCAGATTTTGCTAAGTCTCAAAAAGAACCTTGACACCAGCCGTTTGGTTTCTGAAAAGACAACGCTCAACTATCAGCAGGAATTTAGAAAAATAGCCATGGATATGGCTCAGGTAAATACATATGAAGAGTGGGCAGAATTGTATCAAAAGCTTATTTATTGGGAGCTCGAATTAGAGAATATCGAAGATCAAAGCATGCACGAGATTTTAGAATCTCAGAAAACGGAAGCTAACAGTCAGTTCTTTAAATTCATCGAGCGTAATTATGAAGATTGGTTTAGTGATGAAGACAGACCAACCATGTCTCATACCTTATTTAAAGACAAAATCTTGCCGCAAATTAAGAAAGAAGATGCGCCTGTTTTACTCATTGTGATCGACAACCTGAGATACGATCAATGGAAATCTTTTGAACCCATTATAAGCAACTATTATAAAAAAGAAAGTGAAAGTGCCTATTATAGCATTCTTCCCACAGCAACACAATATGCACGTAACGCGATCTTTTCTGGGCTGATGCCAAGTGAGATGGAAAAACAACATCCAGACCTCTGGCTCAATGATACCGATGATGGAGGTAAAAACCTTAATGAAGATAAATTCCTTGCCGCACAACTCAAGCGCTTAGGCTTGACAGATTTGGTTTGGGAATATCACAAGATCACCAATTTAAAAAGCGGGAAAAAACTCGTTGAAAATTTCAATTCTCTTAAAAAGAATGATCTTACGGTTTTAGTCTATAATTTTGTTGACATGCTTAGTCATTCTAAAACAGAAATGGAAGTCATTAAAGAATTAGCATCTAACGATAAATCCTATCGCTCCTTAACTGAAAGCTGGTTTAAAAATTCGCCTTTGTTAGAAATGATTCAAAAGTCGCAACAACTCGGTTTCAAAATTGTACTTACTACAGATCACGGTACTATAAATGTCAAAAACCCGTCTAAAGTAATAGGAGACAAAAACACCAGTCTCAATTTGCGCTACAAAACCGGACGTAGTCTTACTTACGAACAAAAAGATGTACTTGAAGCTAAAGATCCAAAAAGCATACACCTGCCTACTATTAATATGAGTAGCTCATTTATCTTTGCCAAAGGTGATTTGTTTTTTGCTTATCCTAACAATTACAATCATTATGTAAGTTATTTTAGAAACACCTATCAGCATGGTGGTGTTTCTTTAGAAGAAGTCATCATTCCATTTATCGTTTTAAACCCAAGATAATTTTTGCCATTGTTTATGGAATATATCTATGAATTGAATCAAATTGATGAAGTTGCACAACACATAATCGTGCAATTGAAATACCCTACCATTTTATTCTATGGTGATCTGGGTGCTGGTAAAACGACACTTATAAAAGCCTTAGTTAAAGCTTTAGGATCTGACGACAGTGTTTCTAGCCCTACATTTTCATTAATAAATGAGTACAAAACTCGAGATGGAGATACTATTTATCATCTGGATTTATACCGTCTAAAAGAAGAAAATGAAGCGTATGATATCGGGATTGAAGAAATTCTTGACAGCGGGAGCCTAAAATTTATTGAATGGCCTCAAAAAATTAACAATTTGATTGATAATAACGTCCATTCGGCGAAAATTTCTTCGATAAACGAATCAAAAAGAAAATTGGAATTTATTTAAAATGTTAATATATTGTTAAAGAAAATTTTTGAATTTGAGGTATTTTCTTACAAGTCTAAAATTACGAAAAAGTTATAGTGATTTTTTTTCCGAGTAAGGGAATTATTGGTAAATTCAACACTTAATATTAATCGACAAAATGTGTTAAAGGCTATTGACGTAAAGCAAATATAGAAAGAATATAAAATGTGATATCGTGTGAAAAGTTGCTCATCTTTGAACCAACAAATCATTAATACTCAAACACATTTTATTATGAAAATCAAAGCATTACTCCTAGGCCTTTTAATTGCAGGTGCAACAGCAGTTACTTACACTGTACAAGATACTAACGCAGACTATGCAGCAAAGAAAATCGAGAAAAGTAGAATCAAAATCCCTACTAACGGGTAGTTTGATCGCGGCTTTTATTGTCGCATCACCATACTTTTTTTACTTATATGAAGGTTTCCCACAATCTAAGGTTTGGGAAACCTCTTTTTTTGGATTTAATATTAGATACGAAAGTATCAATTTTGACAGCGTAGATGTTGTAGCTTGGGTTGTGTTCAGTAAACTTATTCCGTTCTTTTTATTTTTAATTTGGTTTTTTACGTGCAAACATTGGTGGTATCACGCGATTTTAGTCCCTCTATGTATGTATTTCTTTCAAATTGTTAGTGCATTTAATGATGATTTGGCGTTCACGGATAGCGTGGATATTTATTATATGGCTCCCATTATTTTTATTGCATTGATCTTTATTTATACTATACGTATGAAAATTTTTGATCGTATACATAATATTGACCTTTCAGAATTACAAAGAGTAAGTATAAAAGGAGAAATTCAAGATGAAGATTTAGAGCATCAATATGCTTCAAAGTCTGAAGATGAAGACGACGATGAACCTCTTTTTATGGGATAAATTAAGAATTGAATCTTCTTTACCTCTGAGCTACTACACGCATTTAGAATTCTTAGTCAAAACCTTTTTTTTCCTTTAAATATTATGTTTAATTTGAAGCTTACTTTACACTAAAGCCTCAGATGATTCAAAACAGTCCATTTACAAGAGAACAGCTTATTCCTCAAGAAGAAAAGCTTGAAATAGAACAACGTAAAGGATCATTATTTATAGGAATCCCCAAAGAAAATCACTTTCAGGAAAAGCGAGTTTGCCTTACTCCTGATGCAGTGGGCGCTCTCGTGGCGCACGGTCACCGTGTTCTAATTGAATCTAAAGCTGGGGAAGATGCGCGCTTTACAGATCACGACTACTCTGAAGCTGGTGCAGAAATAACTGCAGATCGCAATAAGGTTTTTGGTTGCCCTATGGTTTTAAAAGTAGAACCACCATCTTTGGAAGAGTTGGAAATGGTCAATCCGCAAACGGTGATCATCTCTGCATTACAGCTTAAAACACAGAAAAAAGAATATTTTAAAATACTTGCAGCCAAACGCATTACTGCGTTAGCCTTTGAGTTTATCAAAGATGCAGACGGCACCTACCCTGCTGTTCGGGCTTTAAGTGAAATCGCCGGCACAGCTTCAGTATTGATCGCTTCAGAAATTATGTCCCGCCAAGATGAAGGTAATGGTTTGATGTTTGGGAACATTAGCGGGGTTCCTCCTATCGAGGTAGTGATCATTGGTGCAGGTACTGTTGGTGAATTTGCCACACGCTCTGCTTTAGGACTGGGAGCCAATGTAAAAGTATTTGACAATTCCCTTACCAAATTGCGCTGCCTTCAGGTAAATGTTGGGCGCCCTTTGTATACTTCAACCATTCAGCCAAAAAACTTACTTAAGGCGTTACGCCGTTGCGATGTCGCCATTGGAGCCGTACGTGGTAAAGATCGTTCTCCGGTAATTGTAACCGAAACGATGATTGAATATATGAAGCCCGGCTCTATAATTATTGATGTAAGTATTGATATGGGCGGTTGTTTTGAAACGAGTGAAGTAACCTCTCACGACGAGCCAACTTTTAAAAAACACGGCGTCATTCATTATGGGGTTCCTAATATCCCTTCGCGTTATGCCAGAACTTCGTCGCTATCAATAAGCAATATTTTTACACCTTATTTATTAGAAATCGGGGAACACGGCGGACTCGAAAATAGCCTAAGAATCAACAAGGGTTTAAAAAATGGATTGTACTTTTACCGCGGAATTTTAACCAGCAAATCTGTAGCAGATTGGTTTGATCTTCCGTTTAGAGATATCAATCTTTTATTTTTTTAGCGCTTACATTTAATTATGAAAATTTTATACCGTTTAGGTTATTATTTAGGAGGTTTTGCCATTGGTCTTATTTTGCTAGCCTTTTTTGTTAAAGGAAGTGGTGTCGAACTTCCTTCTTGTGACTATATGCCAAATGCTCGAGTTTTAAAAACCATTAGAAATAATGGTTACATCCTTTCTACTCAGGCTGAAAAGCAACTGCAAGAATTAAAGCTTGACACTTCCTATTTGAACACTATTTTTCTTGAAGGCGAAGTTGATTTTGATAAGAGCGATACCCGAAAAGAACCTTGTGGTTTTTATACGATTCATTCGCAAGAAACCATGCCTACTCCAATTACAACAACGCTCGAATTGTGTGATGAGCAATTTGAAGTATTGACAGTTACCAAAAAATAGAAAAAACAACCCAAAGTTTTATATTTCGGGGTGTCAATAAAAAAGAGGCTAAATATTTACTTAGCCTCTTTTTTTATATCAATTCGTATTGTTTTTGGTTATTCAGATTTACGACGCTTTCGCTCCTCTTGAATAAGCGTTAATTCTCTGTTGGTTTGACCTGCCACAGACGTATTTTCTTCAGCTCTTCTAATAAGGTAAGGCATCACATCTTTTACAGGGCCAAAAGGGACATATTTAGAAACATTGTATCCTTCTTTTGCGAGATTGAAACTTATATGATCACTCATACCATACAATTGACCAAACCACACCCGACCATCATCGGGAGCAATTTCTTTTTGTGACATTATTTCTATAGCGAGATAATTACTCTCTTCGTTATGCGTCCCAATAAAAGCCCAGATATCGTCTAAATGATCAAAAATGTAAACCAGCATTGCATTAAAATGCGCATCAGTTTCTGGTTTATCTTTACAAATAGGTGAATCGTAACCATATTTATCTGCACGTGCGCGTTCTTTTTCCATATATGCACCACGAACGATTTTCACCCCCAGATGGTATCCTTTGTCAATTCCGTCAAGGTGAAGTTCTTTAAGATAAGCCAATCGATCCCAACGATAACATTGAAGCGTTGTAAAAACAATAGGCTTTTCTTTATTGTAGGTTTGCATCATCTCAAGCACCAAATCATCAACAGCGCCCTGCATCCAACTTTCCTCGGCATCAATCAATAGTTTTAGATCACAAGCTTTTGCCTTGGCACATACTTCATGAAAACGTTCCTGAATACGTTTCCATTCTTTAAGTTCTTTATCTGTAAGATTTTCTTTTTCAGTAACCTTACGCCAAACTTCAAATCGTCCAAAACCTGTAGGTTTAAAAACCGCAAAAGGTAGTCCGGGTCGGTTCTTCGAAAAATCAATTACGCTTAAAACACGATTTAAAGCTGCATCAAACAAAGCTTCGGTTTCTTTCCCTTCAACAGAAAAATCAAGCACCGAATGCACATTTTTTGAGTACATCGCATCTATCGTAGAGACACAATCCTTTTCGCTTTCGCCGCCACAAAAATGATCAAATACGGTCGCTTTGACGATTCCCTTAATGGGTAAGTTTATATTGAGTGCAAAATTGGTAAGTGCAGAACCCACTTTAACCAGAGGTTGCAACGAGATCATCTTGAATAAAAAGTAAGCTCGGTTGAGTTCGCTATCTGATTTTAAGGAAAATGCAGTCTTTGTGTCATCAAAGATTTTTTGTTCTAACATATTCTGAAATTAGGCGTCAAATATAGCCAAATCGCAAAGGGATTGTTATAAAAGAATATTAATTTCACAACCTTAAAAAACTTTAACATGGAAGCGATTCAAGCTAAAGATTATCAGGTGGTTTTTGGAACTGACGGCTACACAAATCTTAATGCTATTTTAAAGAAAAAAAACTACAGCATCCTTTTTATACTTGTTGACAGCAATACTCACGAGCATTGTTTGGCCCCTTTTCTTCAAAATGTGGTGACTCAAACAACCATCGAGATTATTGAAGTTGATCCGGGAGAAGAGTTCAAAAACCTTGAGACTTGTGAAGGTGTTTGGAATGTATTGTCAGAATTGAATGCCGATCGTAAAAGTGCTTTGATCAATTTAGGTGGCGGCGTAGTTACCGATTTAGGTGGTTTTGTGGCCTGCTGCTTCAAACGCGGAATCGATTTTATCAATATTCCTACGACCCTGCTGTCTATGGTAGATGCTTCGGTAGGTGGTAAAACCGGCGTAGATCTTGGTCCTTTAAAAAATCAAATTGGGATCATAAGTAACCCTGAACTTGTTTTAGTAGACACCCATTTTCTAGGAACACTGTCTATCGAAGAATTACGCAGTGGTTATGCCGAAATGTTGAAACACGGCCTCATCAGTTCTGAAACCTATTGGAATACCGTTAAAGAAGCAAATTATAGTGATTTTGAAAGCTTAGGTGATTTAATAAGACAATCAATCGCTATTAAAAACGAAGTAGTTCTCGAGGATCCTTTTGAGAAAAATCGTAGAAAAAGCCTTAATTACGGTCATACTTTAGGTCACGCTATAGAATCTTATTTTATGGAAAGTGATCAAAAACAGCGACTGCTTCACGGTGAAGCCATCGCCATCGGTATGATTTTGGCAAATTACCTTTCTACCCAGTTGTGTGATCTAGAAGAAGTAGTATGTAATGAGCTATCTTCAGCAATCATGAGTTTTTATCAGGTTGTTCAATTTGATGATAAAGACATTGAGCAAATCATCACGTTGCTTAAATATGACAAAAAGAATAGTCATGGTAAAGTCCTGTTTGTACTTTTAAATAACATAGGAGAAGTTGTACTCAATCAAGAAGTATCAAACGAACTCATTTATAAGGCTTTTGAATACTATAAAAATTTAAATAAGAATTAAGCGAATAGTGTTGCACAACCCAACCGTTTTTTTTTACATTTAACCACAAATTGCACCAATTATTAAATTTTATTTATGCGTCGCGTAATAGTTGATTTTAAAAAACTTACACCAGAGATTTTAGCTCTGTTAGTAGATAAGTACCCCTACGGATATGATGATGATCACATTATATCTTTTAAAAATGCTAAAAACGAACTCATCGAGTGTGTTGAAGTACGCACAGCAGATACCATCTATCTTGTTAAAGTGAGCAAGAAATTAGAGACTTCTATGGAAAATTATGATGTTGATGATTATGAAGATGATGAACTAAACGATCCAATCGCTGAAATTCCAGAAAAAATGGAAGGAGAAGACGAAGATCTTGAAGAAGATGATGCCGAAGATGAAGATTAAATTCATCTTTGAATTATAAGCAATAAAAAAAGCTCTCGAAATCGAGAGCTTTTTTTATTGACACCGCCAAAGGTTATACTATCTCTAAGGCTTGTATTGAAAATTTATTCTAATAGGGAATACTTTAAAGGTGTTCCCTAAATAGTTGAAATCAGTCTAGTCGCAGAAACCTAAGCTTCTACTTTTTCTTCTATTGAAGCTAGATAACGTTCTGCATCCAGTGCAGCCATACAACCGGTACCGGCAGCTGTAATCGCTTGACGATACTCTTTATCTTGCACATCTCCACTTGCAAAAACTCCCGGCTTTCCGGTTTTTGTAGATTTTGCTTCGGTGATGATATAACCGGTATCATCCATTTCTAACTGTCCTTTAAAAATATCGGTATTGGGTTTGTGCCCAATCGCAATAAATAAACCGGTAATTTCAATTTGAGAAGTTTCTTTAGTTTGATTGTTGATCATTTTCAAACCTTCAACTACTTGTTCACCTATAACCTCCTCTACCTCGGTATTATAAAGTACCGTAATATTTTTTCTAGAATTCACTCGGTGCTGCATTGCTTTTGAAGCACGCATTTCATCTTTTCTTACCAACATGGTCACGTGCTCACAGATATTAGCAAGATAGGTTGCTTCTTCTGCAGCGGTATCTCCCCCACCTACAATTGCTACTCGCTGATTTTTATAAAAGAATCCATCACAAACGGCACATGCCGAAACGCCACCACCTCGTAAACGCTGCTCACTTGGAAGTCCCAGATATCTTGCCGTTGCACCTGTAGAAATGATAACAGATTCCGCTTCGATTTCTGTAGTATTGTCAACAGTTGCTTTGTGAATACCTCCTTCTTCCGAAGAAAATTCAACATTGGTGATCATTCCTATACGCACTTCAGTACCAAAACGCTCAGCCTGCTGCTGAAGCTGTACCATCATCGTAGGCCCGTCGATACCTTCTGGATATCCCGGGAAGTTATCAACCTCAGTGGTAGTAGTTAATTGTCCGCCCGGCTCCATACCTGTGTAAACCACCGGTTTCAAATCTGCTCGCGATGCATAAATTGCTGCAGTATATCCTGCAGGGCCAGAGCCTATAATTAAACATTTAATACGTTCTACTGCCATTTATTTTATTTTTAAATCCACAATGTGGAATTCAACTTTAGTTTTACTTATAAGTATGCTATTAGAGCAAAAGTAATCGATTCTTAGCTCTTATAAAAAGGAACCTAATCGCTACTTATAAGTCGTTATCAACAATGCAAATTTACAAGGATGTTTGAATTCAATACTTTAGGATTGTTAGGTTTTCACTATTTTTAGATCAAAATTTTTTATATGAAAAAGCGCAGTTTACTTATACTTTGTGTATTTACCACATTAATGGCTTGTGCACAAAATCCAAAAGAAGTTAAAGAGGATGACGTACCTATTTCAGTCTCTGAAGCATACGGCTACGAGACTATCGTTGCTGATTTGATCAATCCTTGGGGAATGGCTTTTTTACCTGACGGCAGCCTTCTTATTACCGAAAAATCAGGAGAGCTTATTCATTTTAAAGATGGTGTAAAGCAGGAAATCTCGGGTGTTCCGGAAGTATATAACCGTGGTCAAGGAGGTTTGCTCGACATTCAATTGAGTCCGAATTATGCTGAGGACGGCTTTATTTATATCACTTACTCTTCTACTCAAGGTGATGGCAAAGGTGGTAATACCGCATTAATGCGCGCTAAACTTTCAGGAACTACACTTACAGGCCAAGAGGTTCTTTATAAAGCCACTCCTAATACGACTAAAGGTCAGCACTGGGGAAGTCGAATTGTATTTGACGATGCGGGTCATGTCTTTTTCACTGCCGGGGAACGCGACATCAATCCGCAAGATATCACGCGTGATAACGGAAAAGTATACCGATTAAATTTAGATGGAAGCATTCCTTCAGACAATCCATTTGTGAATACCGCTGATGCTAAAGGTGCCATCTGGTCCTACGGACATCGCAACCCGCAGGGAATGATCGTGAACCCTGAGACCAATGAAATTTGGGTACACGAACACGGACCTCGTGGTGGAGACGAAATCAACGTCATTAAAAAAGGAGCCAATTACGGTTGGCCTGTGATCACCTATGGGATAAACTACAGTGGTACCGAAATTACAGATGAAACTCAAAAAGAAGGAATGGAGCAGCCTTTATATTACTGGGTTCCTTCTATTGCTCCAAGCGGGATGGCATTTGTATCAAGTGATACTTATCCCGAATTAAAAGGAAATATTCTGGTCGGTTCTTTAAAGTTTGTATATCTCGAGGCGCTTTATCTAAATGACGCCAATGAGGTGATTAAAAGAGAAAAGCTTCTGGACGGAATTGGCCGTGTGCGAAATGTAATTGAAGGACCTGATGGATTTATTTATGTTGGCGTTGAAGGAGTAGGAATCGTAAAACTTGTAAAAAATTGAAAACACTAAGTCTATTTATTTTGGGATCGGTTGCTCTAATAGGCAGCTATTTAAGTCTTAAAACTGATGTTTCATTTGTCAATACTGAAGCAGCGTACCAAATAATTCAACAGGATACTACATTACAAAACAGTATTGAACGCGGTAAAACGGTGTACGAAGATTTTTGTATGCAATGTCATATGGCTACGGGAGAAGGAATCCCCGGCGCATTCCCTCCTCTAGCTAAAGCTGATTATCTATTAGAAAATCGAACCAAAGCCATTCACGCGGTCAAATTTGGTTTAAAAGGTCCTATAACGGTAAACGGAACCGATTACAAAAGCGTAATGGCTCCGTTAGGTTTGTATGATGATGAAGTAGCTGATGTAATGAATTACATCTTAAATTCTTGGGGTAACACAAATGATAAGTTGGTTACCGAAGAAGAAGTAGCAGCCGTTGAAGAGTAACTATTCAATACGCTGATAATTTTCAGAGAAAATACGATTGCCGTCTTCGTCTGTGGTGATCTGACTATATTCATTTTCTGAAATTTGTAATTCAAAAGTGAACATGCGCAGTGTATCAATGACATTCATCATGCTTTCAGAACCGTATTCTAGTGTTTCAATAAGCTGATCTTCAGATGCCACATAACTTCCGTAACCAAACCATTCTACGGAATCTTTGGGTACATAGCGCGTCCACATCACGCGATCTTTGGTATACATTTTAATTTGACGATACCCGTCAGTAGTGGCTACGGTATCTATGATTTGGTTGTCATCATAATGATAAAAATCCCGAAGTTCCCAAGTACCTCGTATTAAAACATCATTAGATTGTTTAAGAGCGTCAGAATCGATACTCCAAGAAGTACCAATTATTAAGAGTAGGGTAAGAAGTGAAAGTTTCATAATATTTAAGCTATAGAATTAAAGATTTACTTCATTTAAGTTACAAAAAATATAATATCAATAAACTACAACGTTGTAATTTTATTATAATTAAACGTTTTACTTAATTCATAAAGAATATTTTAAGTGTATTTTGATTTTAATTCTAGCTCAAAAATGGGTCAGTGTGTATTCTGAGAGAAAGGCTTTGCGGTTTGCTGCAATTATTTATATTTGCAGCCTGCAAAATTTTCGGGATGTAGCTTAGTCCGGTTAAAGTGCGCGTCTGGGGGGCGCGAGATCGGAGGTTCGAATCCTCTCATCCCGACGAACCAAATCACGTTTTATATCAAAAAGCCTGTTAATCAATAATTTAACAGGCTTTTCATTTTTTATGATAGCATCTGATATCATCTAAAATCAAGGCAAATGTGTGCAATTCGGTGCGCAATAAGGTGTGCAAATTATCGTAGATTTATATAGCATTTAGGCCATCTGGATGTAGTCTTTAACTAATAATCGTTTAACTAAAAGACTTACAAAATGCCTGTAAACAGCACCTTAGGCGTGAACTTCTTTACACGTCCCAAAAGAAACAATCCCAACAAACTGGATATCTATTTGAGAATTACAGTCAATAAAAAGCGCTCTGAGATGAGTATAAAGCGTGATGTTGATGTAAAAGATTGGGATATCCTCCGGGTTAAAGCCAAAGAAACTTCAGACCAACTTATTACACTCAACTCTTATATGGACGATGTAAAAGCTGAAGTTCTAAATGCGCATAAAGAACTGCATGCAGAACGAAAAGTAATTACGGCAAAAGCGATCAAATTGAGATATATGGGCGAAGATGAGGAGCGTATGACGCTCTTAGAGCTTGTGAAGTACCATAACGACAATATGGAATTATCGCTAAAGCCCGGTACGATGAAAAATTACTACTCTACCGAAAAGTATATCAAGGCTTATCTCTTAGATCATTATAAATCAGATGACTTCTTCTTGGTTGATTTAAACTACCGGTTTATAACAGAGTTTGAACACTATATACGTACTTATAAGCCTAAGAAGGAAAGAAAGACTTGTTCCATAAACGGTACGAGGAAGCATTTAGAACGGCTTCGAAAAATGGTTAATCTAGCTGTCAGGATGGAATGGTTGCCTAAAGATCCTTTTGTCAATTATAAATTGAAATTGGAACGAAAGGAACGCTGCTATTTAACCCAGCGTGAATTAGATCGCATTGAAGAAACGCACTTTACAAGTAAAGGTTATGAACGCGTAAGAGATTGCTTTCTGTTTGCTTGTTACACAGGACTTTCCTATATAGATTTAAAAGCATTACGAAAAGACCAATTGATTCCCGCTTCTAATGGACGCTTGTGGATTTATACTAAACGCGAGAAAACTAACGAATCTGTAAGGGTTCCCCTCCTGCCCCAGGCTCTGGCACTGATAAAGAAATATACAAAGGATGAAGAGTTGGAGGTCTCCGGCAAATTAATGCCTTTATACAGCAATCAGAAGGTAAACAAATACCTTAAGGAAATAACTGAGGTCTGTCAAATACATAAACATGTAACCTTCCACGTAGCCCGTCATACCTTTGCAACTACGGTTACGCTATCTAATGGAGTACCCATTGAGACTGTATCAAAGCTTTTAGGGCACACACAGCTACAAACAACTCAAATCTATGCCAGAGTACTACAAAAGAAAGTTGGAGACGATATGGATGCCTTAATGCGTAAAATGGAAGCTAGGAATACTAAAGAGTCATTTTGATCTTCGGTATGATTTGATTCACACTACCAACTGAGGCAAGGTAATTTTCAAACCAATTCACCCCTTATTAAAAAGCTTTAGTTCTCAAAGTTGATTTCATAACGAGTACTTCGTCCCTCCCCTATAGAGATAAATAGTTTTTTTGCTGCTAAATCCTGAAGATCACGGGTTGCTGTAGCTTTAGATGTTTTGGTAAGGGCAATATACTTTTTTGCCGTCATCCCCCCTTTAAACCCTTCCGGTTCTTCGTCAAGCATTCTATTAATAACCTTTAATTGGCGATCATTCAAGGAATTTCTATGGCGATCAAAAAAACGGGCTTTTTTCAAAGTAAAAGAAACAAGGTCTTCCGCCTGAGATTGCGCTTCTAAAACAGTATTGACAAAATAGATTATCCAATCGGTTATTTCATTGGACTGTTGTGCGTTTTTTAGAGCCTTATAATAGGCTTGTTTATCGTGCTCTATTGCTTTCGAAAGACTCAGGAGAACAGGGCGGTTTAAGTCTTGAGATAACGCCTTTTCAGATAATGCCCTTCCTATTCTTCCATTACCATCTTCAAAAGGATGAATGCTCTCAAAATACAGATGTGCAATCGCTGCACGGATAAGTGGTTTTTTAATAGGATTGGCTCCTTCTGGATGAGATTCATTAAACCACGTTATAAAAGCACGCATTTCATTCGGAAGCAAATGGGAAGGTGGAGCTTCAAAATGGATCTTCTCCCTGCCCCAGCTGCCGGATACGATCTGCATAGGCTCACTGTGCTTCCGCCATTGCCCGGTATTAATGCGGACGGCTCCTTCTAGTAAGGTTTCGTGCCACTCGAATAAGACTTGGTCTGTCAAAGGTTTAGCAAAATTTTGCCTAACCCGTACCATTAAATCCCCTACACCTTGTGCCATTGGGTCTTTGACCGTTTTGGGTGTACCATACCCCATATTATTTCGTATAGAAGACATTACATCTTCCCTGCTTAGATATTCCCCTTCTATTTCTGATGTTTTAACAGCCTCGGCTACCATTAGTGATAAAATAGCTTCCATTTGCATCGTAGCTGATAATCCTTCTAATAGACCATTAACGCGACCGGCCCTTTGGCTGAACTCAAAGAGCTTCTCTTCAATTTCAGTTGTTGTATACTTAAAATTGGGCCAGTCTTCGTGTTGCCAGTTATACATAATGAGCCGATTAAACAAAATAATTGGCTCAAATATAATCAAAAAATGAGCCGATTAACCTTTCCAATCGGCTCATTTTGCTATGTAAACCTAGAATTTGAATTTAACTTATTAGTATTTGATGAAAAGTAAATTTATTGAGGACAGCTTTGTATAGCTATAAAAGGATTTATTTATCAATCTGTATAGCTAATTTAGGACGGGTCACACAAACAACTGCAAACTACTTAAATCTATGCTAGAGTACTACAAAGAAAGTTAGAGATAATATGGATGCTCAAATGCGCATATTAGAATCTAGAAAAATTTGTTAGACTGAATTCATTAAATAAGCTATTATAGGACAGATAATTAAAAGGATTAGCCTATATTTCAAGTATGTGTTAAATAGTTTTAAATTTTTTGATAAAAACTACCCAAGTAAAATTAAATACCAAAGAACGAATTTATTTTTTTGTTCCTTTAGGTATCAAAAAATAGCATTTCTTTTAGAATGAAATTCGATCCGCCAGAAATAGTTAAAAAATTTGTCTGCATTTTTAATAGAGAAGAAGCAGCTTTAGCTGCTCTTGTTTTTAGCTATATTGACCAATCAGCGGGTTATATACCAACCTTTGAATTTCCTTTTGTCTCTTCAGAAGATTTTAAAAGCGATCCGGATAAAGAAATTCGTGATGAGCACCAACTTAGCAGATCAAGAGCAAGAAAATTTAACGTCAATGTCGGAAATGCTATTCGACGCTTGGGTGGCTGTGAATACCTCATTGTTGCTGGACTGACGGATAAACAGTTGAGTTATTTGACATTCCTAAATGATTACAACACCATTTACATTGATGGTAAAGACAATGTTGATGTATTTTTAAATGGTATTGTACCAAAAAAAGGTTGCCTACCATGCAAGGAATCTAAACTAATCGAGAATTTACATTATGCTCTCAACCAGAATCTATATCTATCAATAGATGATGAGGCCGAGAGTGTTTCAACTTCAATCAGCAATTCTTCGGGATTAATTGTAATAGAGCAAAATAATAAAGTTTCTAGTGTATTTGGAATTTTGTACGCACATTCTATTGGAGCGGAAGTTGAGTTAATTAATACAGAGGGTCTAAATCATTACCAGATTAAGGATTTAATAGAAAATTGGAAGAATAACGAACCAAACTCTTTTAATAATTTAAGTGCAGCTATCTATCCATATATTGAACATATCAATTTTAATGAGAGGGAATTTGCTACATTTTTTACAGATGGTATTCCCTACTCCTTAATATTAAAAAATATTTTACCGATTTCACACGTCCATTTACGAATTAATCCTGATTTATTCGTTTTTAATAGCATTTATTATGAGTCTTATTCCGAAACATATTCAGCAATTGTATTTTCCCCAAAAGCTTTTGATGATGAAGAAACAGAATTTGTTGTAGAAAGGCTGGTGGAAAATCATTTACTCGTAAAACCACTAGTTGATAAAGAAGCCACTTATTTTAATTTAGATAACCATATACAACATTACCCCTATAGTCTTTTGCATGTATGTAGTCACGGAGGTGAAGTCGAAGGAAAAAGAATTACAGAAAAATTTATTGATAGCACTGGAGATGAACACATCGTGGTTTACGATGAAGTTTTCAGCTTTGGATTAAATCCTTTCCAAGATTCACATGCCGTAGCAACGAAACGACTACCTCGAGAATTCGATGGACTTTCTTGGGGCAGTACCGAATTTAAAGGAGCCTCCTTTCCTAATTATATTTTTTCAGAAATGTTTCAATCGTTGGGAGACACTGAAAATCAAATACACTCAATAAAAGTTAATGTTCCAGGTTCTTGCCACATTAAATGCGTAGATTCTATATATCAGGCAATGTTCAACTATTTGGCCGCAGCACATTCCCCTATAATCTTTAATAATACCTGTTGGTCCTGGTCTGATATTGCGGACTCATTTATTGGTGTTGGGGCAAGAGGATATATTGGAACGCTCTGGAATATTGATAATACAGTAGCTACAAAATCGGCTAAAGCTTTCTATAATAACATTTTTGAAAAAACAGTTTTATTCTCATTGCATGAAGCTCTAGATGTATCGAAAAATACCAGAGATGAAAACATCTATATTTTTTGGGGACTACACTTTACCAGCATCGTACCTTGTATATCTCAAGATGCAAGCAGATTAGTTGTTTTTATGAAATTAATGGATTCTATCCAAAGTTGGAAAACCAAACTGGAAGAAACTATAATTCCTGAGCATAAAAAAACAATAACTGAAATTATCGATTGGTTATCAAGAGTAATTGCACTTGATTTTAAAAAAGAGGCTATAAAATATCTATATAATAAATAAATTCCATCTGGCTGAAACGATAAAAATATGATACAATCAATTGAAGAGGGCAGAAAAGAAGACGGTAACAGGTCCATTGCCGATAAAATTAACAAAAGGTTACACGACCTAGATAAAACTGTTGAAAATAACAAAGGCAGATGGGCTTGGGAACTTCTTCAAAATGCAAAAGACAGTATTGCGGATTACCCGGAAAGAAAAATTTCAATCCAAATTGAGCACAATAATGACAACATAATCTTTAGGCACAATGGGATTTACTTTACAGAAAGGGATATACGTGGTATCATCAATCAAATATCGTCAAAGGAAACCGAAGAGGGAGAGACCAGTACAAGAACAGGTAGATTTGGGACAGGTTTTTTAACTACGCATTTACTTTCCCGAGAGATTGATATTGAAGGAATATTGGAGACTGACAGTCTTGAAACTTATCAATTTAAATTTCCCCTAGATAGAAGAGGTAATTCAATGGCTCAGCTTATGCCTAAAGTCGAAAATGCTTGGACAGAATTTCAAAATTCAGTAAAACTTATCAATTCCGATTACAATGAGTTTGCCTTTAATACATCTTTCACCTATCATCTGAATACGGATGAGCAAAAAGAAATCGCCAAAGTAGGTGTAAATGAGTTTGTGAATTTGATACCTTATGTTCTCACTTTCATATCCAAAATTGATAAGGTTGAAATTATAAATAATCTCGAAAATGAAAAGTTAACCTTTACCAGTAAACAAAATATTGAATCACAAAACCTTCAGGTTATTGAGAAAATCTATAATGGACAAACTTCGATTATTCACATTTTAAAGTCATCCTCAAATAGAACGTCGATCGCAGCTGAAGTACTTAAAAAAGACGATGGATATTATTTTCAAAGCCTTGATAATGTTCCAAGTCTTTTTTGTGATTTTCCAATGATAGGAACTGAAGATTTCCATTTTCCTATGGTTGTGAATAGCTTTTATTTTAATCCACTTACCGAACGAGACGGAATATGGCTTAAAAAAGATGATGATAAGGAAGTTCAAGAAAACAGAGAGATACTTTTAGAAGCTTTGGAATTGTACAAGAACCTTATGGATACAATTTCTACCAAAACCTATTTTAACCTTTTTTATGTTTCAGATTCAAGAATGCCAAAAACCTTAGAAAAGTTTTTTGATAGGAACTGGTATGAAATAAATGTTCAAAAGCCAATAAGGGATATTCTTTGGGAATCTACCATTGTTGAAATAGAAAACTCAAAAGAGAAATTCCAGTTGAAAGATATTTGGTTTCCTGAGAAGAAATACAAGAATGAGATTCAAAAAAAACTCTGGAAATTTACTTATGACCTTTTCCCAAAATCAGTATGTAAGAAACAGCATATCGCATTCTGGGTCAATATAGGCTGGAATGATTGGCAAAAATTGGATTATGTGGGTTTAGTTAAGGATGTAGAAGAGCAAGAGTCTATTGATGGATTATCGAAAGCACTAGAAAAATCTGAAGAAGACACATTTCAATGGTTCAATGACTTTGGTAATTTTATTATGGAAATTGAAACAAACAATATTCTGTTTAATAAACACAAAGTGTTACCCAACTACAATGGAACTTTTTGTTTTAAAGAGGCTATTCATATTGACAAGATAAAAGACCCTAAACTTTTAGAAATTTTAGAATTATTGGGAGAAGATTGGAAGAATCTTCTACTTCACCCTAAAGTTGGCTTCGGGAAATACAAGGTAAAAAACCTAAAAAATATTGCAGATGAAATTTCAAATTTTCTAAAGCACTCTAAAAAGAATAATGAAGATGAAATTAAGGCAATAAGTTTACTTTCAGAATGGTTCGAGGCTAACACTAAAGATTCTAAAGAATATTTTTCACACTTTTATGGAAAACGGGCAGAGCTTTTTATGAATACAATTTCTGATAAGGAAAGTCTATACAAAGTAATGCGGAGCTCGACAGACCTTGAGCAATTATCAAATATGGCTGACGCAATAAATAAAGATCCAGATTTAATTAACAAATTCAATCAAGCTGAAGAATTTTCAAATTTATTGAATGAGTATAATGTAACGAATATAGAAGAATTAAAACTCGTTTTAGAGAACTCCAAAACTCATCATATAAAAGCAGAAATTACACAGGAAGATTTAGCAGGATTAGGTGTAACCTCAATGGATGAATTGGAAGAAGCTTTAAAGGATAGGGATTTAGCAGCCCTCTTTAACCACACTTCTAGACCAAATGCCAATATGTTTCTATATGCCCAACAATTGATAGAACGATCAAAACAAAATATCATTGAATATTTGATAAGTCACAAAGATTATGATTGTACAGATATTGACGAATTGGCAACTACGGTTTTAGGTGGCATCAAGAAAAATAACGTAGATGTTCATATTGTAATAAGACCATCGGATAGTGGACAAGTAATTGTTTTCTATTCTTCAGAGAAAGATACTTTAGATTATGCTAATGCCGAACTGTGGATTGATAACGGAAAGGAAAGGCCAAGACATTTAACATTGGGTACTATTCTGAAAACAACAGGTATAAATAAAATCCCTGTATAATTATGAATTGGATTGGAAATTTTAATAATATAGTTGGTCAACCAGAGAGCCAAACTTTGGAATATAAGGCTGTACTACCGCCTTCTAGAAATGTAGCACAAATATTATGTTCTTTTGCTAATACAGAAGGTGGATTTCTCATTTTAGGTGTTACCGACGATTTGAAAATTAGTGGTTTGAGTGAGGATTTTCACGCCAATACAATAACTCATAAAGCTTTGGATTTGTTAACCCCTAGGCCAAATATTGAATATCAATATGTAAACATTGAAAACAAAAAATTATATGCAATAAAAGTAGATAAATCTGATTCAATTGTCTCCGTTGAGGGGAAGGCATACATTCGTAAAGGAGATAGAACACAGCTTGTAGACCCTATCACAGTAAATTTTAATACGGGAGGTGGAATTACTACATTAGACTGGACATAGAGTTGAATGAATATTATTGCAAGTTGTTAACTTAGCAATCATGAGACG